>CAZAON010000303.1:0-10546 GCA_964486655.1 uncultured Flavobacteriales bacterium | reverse complement strand
ATTAAAAGTGGAATATCATATTTATTCGAGTTGTATCCTGCAATATCACAACCTCCCAGAAAAGCATTCAGTTCACGGGCTAATTCCTTAAATGTCGGACACTCTGCAACGTCATTATCATAAATTCCATGAATCTTAGATGCCTCTGCCGGAATAGGTATGGTTGGATTTATCTTGTAAACTTTTGATTCACGGTTTCCATTCGGGTAAATTTTCAGTAGCGCAATTTCCACGATACGGTCGCTGCCAATATTTAGTCCGGTTGCTTCAAGATCCAGAAATACAATCGGACGTTTTAAATTTAACTTCATTATTTGGCAGAGGTTAGTTGAATGGTTTTACGGATATTTTCAGGAGGAAATTCATTCCCCACCGTAATAGTTTCTGAATAAGGTTTAAAATTATATCCTTCAATACTTAACGTATAATCACCGGGTTCTGCCGGCAATGCAAAGTTATTATTGGTTGATGTCGGAATGTAAACAATTTTATTTCCTGATTTGTTCTCCAAAATAATCTTAGTGACTTCAATTCGTCCACTGCTTCCCGAAATTGTTCCCGAGATAATATGCTTAAACGGATGATTGTTTGTATCAGTAAATTCGATCATATAAATGTCTCTTCCGCCCAGTCCTTCCGGCCTTACTAAAGCAGAGTAGGCAAAACGTTCATCACCTGTGAAAGAAATGAACTCATTGTCGTCTGCATCATTCAAAGGGTAACCAATATTTATTGGCATCAGCCATTTTCCCGAGCTTTCATCCCACATCGAATAAAATATATCCAATCCGCCCATAGAATTCCAACCGTCCGATGCAAAGAATAATTTTTTACCATCGAGGCTGAGAACCGGATTCGTTTCTTCAAATGCGGTATTAATTTCCTTTAATTCTACAGCATTTCCCCATGCTCCGTTTTCTTTTCTCACAACCCAAAGATCCTTTTTTCCCGAACCTTCTTTTCGTTCACTCGAAAAGATAATCATGTTACCGTCTAATGATTGCGTTAATCCGCCTTCAAATTGCTTGGTATTAACGGGAGGAGGCAACATGACTGGTCTTTGCCACATCTTTCCTTTAAGAGGCGCTGCTCCGACATCACCGAAAAACATGGCATTATCGAAAAATACATAGACCTGGTCACCGGCCGGAGATAATCCCACCGACTCTTCATCCCATTCCGTATTCACATTCGCTCCCATTGAACGGGCTTTGCTCCATACTGTATCCTTCCAGTTAGAGGAAAAAATATCTGCCGTAAAAATTCCAAGATCTTCAATGAAGCCTCCCATATTTCCTTTCCTGCGCGAAGTGAAAACCAGACTGTTGTTATCTGCAGAAATAAACGGATTGTATTCTTCAAAAGGAGTGTTAATTGTTTTACCCAGATTGGTAAATTTACAATTGATCGGATTTGCAGATAATTCCTTTCCGTTTTTACACATGTCAATCATTCTTTCCGGACTAACGGCTTCCTTATCAATCTTTATGTGTGCCGACTGAAATTCCGTAAATGCTTCAATGGCCTCATCCCAATCACCGTTATACATGTGGGCTTGTCCAAGAAAATAGAGCCATTCTTTTTTTGCATCTTTCGAAAGCGCGGCATATTCCAGATATGGTGCAGCTTCCTTTTTGCCGGAAGTCTGAAGGTAACAAAATCCCAGTCTGAAATTGTACTCAACGTTTTTCGGATCAGACTTGTATAGATCTTTGTAAGCACTTAATGCTCCTTCGAAGTTCTCATCCATAAACATGGTAGAAGCGTCCTTCTTGACAACCTTTGCTTCATCGGATGTAAGTACATGAACTTTCGCTTTCTGTCCGTATACAAACGAAGTGAAAAGCACAGAAATAATTAATACAAATTTCTTTGTCATAATAAACTAAAACTGACGGTTGCTGTCAAATTGTTCAAGATAATCTGCTATGCGTCGCAGGAAACTTCCGCCCAGACTACCATCTACAACCCTATGATCATAAGAGAGTGATAAAAACATCATATGCCTGATTCCAATTGTGTCTCCTTCCGGAGTTTCAATTACAGCAGGCTTTTTACGAATAGCTCCGGTTGCTAAAATTGCAACCTGTGGCTGATTAATAATCGGAGTTCCCATTACGTTACCGAATGTGCCGACATTCGTAAGAGTAAAGGTGCCATCCTGAATATCTTCCGGTTTTAATTTATTGTTCCTTGCACGAAACGCAAGGTCATTGACAACTTTCGTCAGCCCTGTCAGATTCAGGTAGTCGGCATTTTTAATTACAGGAACAATCAGGTTTCCGCTCGGCAAAGCAGTAGCCATTCCGATATTGATATTTTTCTTAACGATTATTTTACTGCCGTCAACAGAAACATTTACAAGCGGAAAATCTTTAATCGCTTTGCAAACAGCTTCTATGAATAACGGAGTAACGGTTATTTTTTCCTTTTCACGTTTTTCAAATTCGCCTTTGACACGTTCTCTCCATTTTACAAGATTGGTAACATCCGCTTCAACAAATGAAGTTACGTGA
This sequence comes from uncultured Flavobacteriales bacterium, assembly GCA_964486655.1. Classification (GTDB taxonomy): domain Bacteria; phylum Bacteroidota; class Bacteroidia; order AKYH767-A; family 2013-40CM-41-45; genus JADKIH01. The sequence continues at coordinate 8,030 of CAZAON010000303.1, read as the reverse complement.
GGAGAAGTATGTTTAGACATCACCATATGATCGGCGATGAGTTTACGCATTCGATCCATTTCTATGATCTCGACATTTCCACTCATGGAAACAGCCGGAGAACTAACAGGTTGAGACGATACCTGTGTTTCCTTTACAATAACCGGAGCGGATGGCGCGGTCTGTACGGTGGCCGGTTTTTTATCTCTCTCCTGCAAATGTTTTAACAGATCCTGTTTTGTGAGTCTGTTATTGGCTCCTGAACCCGGAATATTTTCAAGCTCTCCGGCAGAAACACCTGATTCTTTTGCAATATTCCTGACGAGAGGAGAATAAAAACGACCCGAAGAAGAATGCTTGCCAACCGGTTCAGCTACTGTGGCAGTATGTTTAACAACAGGAACAGGAATACTGCCGTTTGAAGAAGCAGCTTTCGGTTCCGCAACGGGTGTCGTTACAACAGGAGCAGCGGTGGCACCGGCTTCCTTGTCAGACGTTATCATGGCAATAACTTCACCAACCTTTACGACCTGACCTTCTTCAAATAAACGCTGTGATAAAATACCTGCAGCCGGAGAAGGAACTTCGGAATCAACTTTATCGGTCGCTATTTCAAGTACAGGCTCATCAGCTTCGATGTGATCACCTACATTTTTCAGCCATTTTAATATGGTTGCCTCAGCAACACTTTCACCCATCTTGGGCATGATCATCTTGATCATCAGTAGATTTTTAGCGCTTGATTAGAGCGGGAAGTTAGGAAAAGGATGCCAGTTAAAAATGAAACTGACTATGGCCAAAAATATGAAATTTTCCACAAAAATCCGGGTTAATCAATCAGCTGTAAAACAAATATTTGCCTGATTATTAGGCACAGGATTACCCTGAATCAAGCCCTGCCCAATTCTCTCCAGCCCCGCCTGATGATGCTTAAATCGGTATAAACATGGTAATCTCTCGCATAAAGCGAATTGAGACGGTTAATTGTGAGGTCATCCTCAATCTTGTCATTAAGCCTGTCAAGAGGGGTGAGTACGCCCGGTTTAATTTTCGGTAACATCGGATTATGACCTGAATAACCAACCCAGGAAAGTTTTCCGGAGATTACCCTGAAAATATTTTTTACAAACTGAATGCCGTTCTTCTCTACGAAAAAGAGTACAGGGAAGAGTGCAAGCATAAGCAAACTTAAAACGATATCTATAAACCGCTTATTTCTCTTATTTACTCTCTTGTTGATACTGTTGATATCAATAATATATAATTCACCCGGATCTTCGACACTGCTGCTGCCTATAATAAACAAACTCTCCGGTGGGGCGATTTTATATTCTACATTTTGTCCGGTAGTAACCGACATATAATTGATAATTTCCTGCGATGAGACGTCCTTACCGCAGAAAATTATTTCATCAATACCGTACACCTCTGTCAGTTCTCTTAATCTTTCAGCCTTACCCAGAAAATACCTTGAATACTCAGCAGAGTGGGGAACAGGAGTTTCGGAAGGCGACACAAATCCGATAAAGTTGTGCGATGTTTCAGATAATTTCAAAAGTGATAATACACGATTACCCTCTTCATCGTTCGCAACAATAATGAGCTTTTTTCTGACCTCATCGGCAAGTGAATACTGTCCCGTCAGTAAGTTTATTATCAGCCTTCCCGTTATCATCGCCGCGCTTGCCCAGAATCCGCCTAATAAAATCAAGGCCCTCGAAAAACGGAAGTCCTCAGGCAGTAATGCGTAAATAACAAGTATCAGTAAAGTTCCTGTAAATATTCCACGGATAATTCGCGCGGGTTTAATTGGAAGATCATATCCTCCGCTAAAAAAAACCGTTGTTATCCAAACAAGGCAGTAGAGTGGAACAACAATCTCCATGAAAGTATCGGGATAGTTGATTGAAAAGTTATCACTCCAGTAATTTTTCATGAATGCCATTCCGAGAAAGAGCAACATAAAATCTACAAACGGCAAAAAGATAAATCTTGCAAATCGCGATACCAATGCTGCTGCCGCTCTCAGGTAAATCGCTATCCGAATAAAAAAGGAGAAGAGCGAAGCATTGGATTTCGAAAAATGCTTCTTCGCGAAAATGATCATTGCATTATAAAAAACGAATACATAATTGACACTCGTTCTTTTCGTACTTTCTCCCTTGTAGTGTATGATTCTTGTTTCCGGAAAATAATAATTCTTAAAACCTTCTTTCGTTATCCTGTAAGAGAGATCAATATCTTCCCCGTACATGAAAAAATCTTCATCCAGTAACCCGATCTTGTTAAGAACGCTTCGTCTCAATAACATAAAAGCCCCGGCAAGTATGTCTACTTCGTAAATTTTATTCTCATCCAAAAAACCTAAATGATACCGCCCAAAGGTTTTCGATTTCGGAAATAATTTTGACAGACCGAATATCTTGTAAAAAGCCACATCATAAGTCGGCAATCCGCGTTTTGACTCCGGCAAAAATTTTCCGCTTCCATCTATCATCTTTACTCCAAGTCCGCCCGCATCCTGATGTTCATCCATAAACCTGACCACCTTGGCAAAAGTATCTTCCTCAACTACCGTGTCCGGATTCAGCAAGAGAACATATTCACCGGTTGATTCTCTGATAGCCTGGTTGTTCGCTTTCGAAAATCCCTTATTGTCTTTATTGGCAATGACTTTTACAGAAGGAAATTTCTCCCTGACCATTTCGACCGAACCATCGACTGAATTATTATCCACCACCCAGATATCTGTCTCTACTTTACCGGCTGACTTCAATGCGGCATGAAGACATTGCTCGAGAAAATACTTAACGTTGTAATTAACTATGACGACAGATAATTTCATTAATTCTTCAATCTTCAATATTCAATCTTCAATACTTAAGCGGCACCCTGTTCATAATCGACCGTCCCAGGGTTACTTCATCGGCATACTCCAGTTCATCACCCACCGAAACTCCTCTCGCAATGGTAGAAAACTTTATGTCTCCGGGGGCAGCCTGAATGATTTTTTTATACAAAAAGAATGCGGTTGTGTCGCCTTCCATTGTAGCGCTCAAAGCCATGATAATTTCTTTCACATCTGTACTTTTCAACCGTTCCAGTAATCCGGGAATTTCAAGATCCGAAGGCCCGACCCCATCTACAGGTGAAATTATTCCGCCTAATACATGGTACCTGCCGCTAAACTGATTGGTATTCTCAATAGCAATAATATCTCTTATATCTTCAACAATGCAAATAACGCCGGTGTCTCTTCTCGGATCTGAGCAAATGTTGCATTGCTCTTTATCGGTAATATTGTTACAGGTCTTGCAATAGCGAATCTCATCCCGGAGTCTTAACAATGTTTGTCCGAGCCTTTTACTCTGTTCGGCCGGAACTTTTAGCAAATGTAAAACAAGTCTGAGCGCGGTTCGTTTTCCGATGCCGGGGAGCTGACTGAATTCGTCTACTGCGTCGTTTAGAATTTTTGATGAAAAACTACTCAAGGTCTGATGTTAATAAATTTGATGGGTGAGAGGATTGCAGGGGCACTAAATTACTTACTTCGGACTTCATACACAACCGATGTCTCCACAACTTATCCTCCTCTGTGTAATCGCTTATTCGGCCCTTTTATTCTATGTAGTATGGCGAACCAGCAGAAATGCAGACAATGAGTCATATTTTATTGGAAATAAATCATCGAAATGGTATATAGTCGCCTATGGAATGATCGGCGCTTCCTTGTCCGGCGTCACTTTTATGTCTGTTCCCGGTGTTGTCATCAAATCACATTTTACCTACATGATGGTAGTTTTCGGGTATCTGCTGGGTTATCTCGTTATTGCCAGGATTCTATTGCCAACATATTATAAAATGAATGTGACTTCCATTTATACCTACCTTGAAAACAGGCTGGGATTCTGGAGTTACAGAACCGGTTCATTTTATTTCCTGCTTTCCCGTACAATCGGTGCATCGTTCCGACTGTTCATAGTTATCAACGTACTACAGACATTTGTCTTCGACGGGTGGGGCGTTCCCTTTTTCGTTACAGTTGCAACTTTCATCATTCTGATTTTATTGTATACCTATAAAGGCGGAGTAAAAACGATCGTTTGGACGGATACCCTGCAAACTTCTTTCATGCTTTTAGCGGTTTTCATTTCCATCATCCTGATCTTTCGCGAAACAGGTTACACGTTTTCAGGAATATTAGATACGATATCATCGAAAGGATATACTCAGCTTATAAATAACGACTGGCATGAGAAATCATATTACCTGAAACATTTTTTCGGCGGAATGTTTATAGCTATTGCCATGACCGGCCTTGATCAGGAGATGATGCAGAAGAATATCAGTGTCAAAACGCTGAAGGATTCTCAAAAAAACATGTATGTTTTCAGTATAATTTTAGTTTTCATTAATTTATTATTCCTGTTTCTGGGTTCATTGCTATATGTATTTGCAGAGACAAAAGGTATACCTCTTCCGGCAAGAAGTACTGACGATTTGTTTCCTGTCATAGCGCTGAATCACCTGGGAGTTGCTGCTGCTGTATTTTTCATTATCGGATTGATATCTGCCGCTTACCCGAGTGCCGACGGAGCATTGACTGCACTAACATCAGCCTTTTGCATAGATTTTCTTGGGATGAGAAAGAGGAATTGGCCCGAACAAAAACAAAAGTCGGTTCGTTACATTGTTCATATCTCATTCGCCGTTTTACTTTTATTGCTAATAGTTCTTTTCAGAATCATCAATAACGAGGCGGTAATAAACGAACTTTTCACTATTGCAGGGTATACATATGGTCCGCTCCTCGGACTCTTTGCTTTCGGATTACTCACTAACCGCAAGGTGAATGACAAGCTTGTACCATTGATTTGTATAATTTCACCAGTACTTTGTTATTTATTGAATACTTATTCTGTGAAGTACCTCGGCGGCTATAAATTCGGTTTCGAATTACTGATAGTGAATGGGGCGTTAACTTTTGCCGGACTTTTTCTAATCCCCCTAAAACAGCCATTTGCCCATAAAAATCAGTCTGAACCTGTGCATTAATTGTTGAGATTTTCATAGTTTAAACAGGAATTGTTCGACATACGTTAGTACTTTTACGCTATGAAAAACACAGGACTTTCTCTGTTGCTATTATTCATAATAACTTCTGTTTTTGCCATTCAGTCAACGAATGAAGTAAAAAATGTTGATGGCAAAGAGTACAGGGTTTATAAGGTTGAAAAGGGAGACACCTGGTATGCTATTGCCAGAAAATTTTCCATCTCTTATGCCGAACTGAGAGTGGCAAACAAAGCAGCAGATGATAAAATTGAAATCGGAGAAGAACTATTAATCCCGGAGAAGTTAAAATCCAATGATCCGTATTTTCAAAAGAACTACCCTGACAATAAAACCAAGGCTCCGGCGTCGGATAAATTTCATGTTGTTCAACCTTCGCAAACGCTTTACAGCATCTCCAAAATGTATTCTGTATCCGTTGACCAGATAAAAGACTGGAATAACTTAACCTCTAATTCAATTAGTGTAGGACAAAAACTTATCGTCGCAAAAGCGGCACCTGTATCCGGAAATATTCAGAGTGCAAATAATACTAAGCCGGTAGAGACGGAAATGCCACAAACTCCACCGACTGAAGTAAAGACTGAAATTGCCTCTCCACCGGTAGTAATAATAGAAAAAAAATCGGCTGAAACAGAGCCTTCCCTGGTCGATACGACTATCGTTACTTCCGGAGTTGAAGATATGATTTCACCAAAGGAAACTGAAATTAAACCTGTTGAATTACCTACACATGTGGAAAATGAAACACCGGGAAATACAACTGATGATATCGTTTTTGGAAATGGCAGAATTCAGGTAAACGAGACCGGTACAGCTACATGGATTAATGAGGAAGAATCATACTCCGATAAATATTATGCTTTACACCGCACCGCGAGAATCGGTACTGTTATTCGTGTCATGAATCTCGAAAACTCCAGAAAGATTTATGTCAAAATAACCGGAAAACTTCCTGACGACGCAGAGCATGACGGAGTTCTGATTAAGCTTTCCAAAGCGAGCGCGGAAAAACTGGGAATCACAGAAAGATCCGCTCGTGTAAATTTATTATACGGATCAGGCGATGAGTAAACTATTTTACAATCCTTAATCTGAATTCCACCTGTTCAAACCCGCCAACCATAAAGCACCAGATTCTCGAACAGAAGAATGGTGACAGATTAGCCCAAAAATCAAACCACAAGCCGGCAATTGATGCTATTGCAAAAACAGGTTTGGATAAGACTGTTTTCTTTAAATAGGGTTGCGCAAACCACGTTAGTTTTACACTATCCGTCTTAAACTCCACACCCTGATATCCCCCGATAAATTCCTTCCTGAAATAGTAGGGAAAAGTCACATCAAATCCTGATTTGTGCTCAGCATGAGTAAATCCTCTGCTGAAATGTGGAACTCGTATTATCACTTCTGCATTATTTTTACCAATGCGGTGAATTTCACGCATCACCGCAAATGGATCGGGCAAATGTTCCAGGCAATGATCCGATTCAATCAGATCAAATTCATTTTCCGAAAAAGGGTAGGGGAATTTGCTCAAATCATGCTTTACATCCGGCTGGGTCACCGAATAGAAATCAACGTTTACATAACCTTGTTTAAGAAATTCTCCGCTTCCAATATTTAATTTTTTCATCAACGTTTATTTTTCAATCAGACTTTTTTACTCATACGATTCATCAATTCGTTCACAACATACATCGAACATAAAAGCATGAACGGATATGCCGGAACAAAGTATCGCATTTCAGGCAGTCTGAGTATCCATGGAAATATAATTATCGAATATAATGTAATTGCCGGTAGAATTATTAAAAGCGTATCCCGGTACTTTACTATTAGCAAAATACTGCCGGCAAGTCCGCCAAAAATAACAAACAAATAAAACAACGAGTAAAAAACTTTTACTGCTTTTCTTACTGTACCCAGGTTGACCCAGGGATCATGCATAAGATTGTAAGTTCCTGAATGGATCAAAAACATTTTGAAATATTTCAATCTTGAAGTAACATGATACTGGAAAGGATGCTCATTTTTAACTGATAGTGTATATCGGTGCAATTTTTCTTTCAACAAATCATTGACTATTTCAATTGAATCAGTTCCGGTGTTTTTATTTTGAATAACAAGGACCAGTGAACGGATCATTTGCAAACTGTCATAATTAAATTCACTGGTATATATATTTTCAGGAAATTTCAAATCGCTCCTCGTTTTCATTTGCACTCCAAATGAGGATTCCTCAACTCCCAGTAAACGAATCTCGGCCGACGGGTCCCAAAAAATATAACTGCCGCCCCAACTCTGCAAAAATCCTAAAAGTTCAACAAAGTATGAATTCAATGCATCAGGATAAAGTACGCTTTTTGTCAGCGGTTGTACCTGCGAATATTTTTGATAGTTCCTTGCTATCCAAATTCCATCAATGATGGCAAAGGGAATCACAAGCATGAAAATACTCTTCATTATCTTTTTTCCCTGTTCCTTCGTTCGTATTCCATTTATCAGAATTATTAATATAAAGAATAAAAGATAAGGCGCATAAACCGGTCTGAGGAAAATTACCCATGTCGTCCAAAGTCCCGCCATAGCCAAAAGCCCATTTCTTTCTTCCTGAATTCCTCTGACCAAATAATACAAAGCAAAAATGGATACAGAAACTGTGAGACTCTCTGTCAGTAAATACAGATCAAAAATTTGTGAATAGGTCGAAATCAGGAATCCAAAAAAGACGAGATAAAACATTCGTGCCGATTTAAACAAGAGAAACGCCGTCAATGCTAATGTATAAACAGAAATAGCGGAAAGTAACGACTGAATTACCACCAAAACATTTTGAGCGGTACTTAAATTTAAAAATAAACGAAGGAGATAATAAATAAACGCATATCCGGGCATTCTGTAATCAGGTTCATATTCACCTGTAATCAGCATGTTCTCAACCGGAATCAGGTAGCTGTTTGCATCGCCTCCAACAT
>CAZAON010000302.1:0-2970 GCA_964486655.1 uncultured Flavobacteriales bacterium | reverse complement strand
TAAGTTCACTTATGCATTTTTGAGTTCAATTCAAAGATTTTTAAACTGCCTGTTAGTTTTGAGAGGGGGTCATGAAACCCCTACGGGCTACAAAACAACTTATCTAACTGCCTGAATATTAAAACGTTCAGGCGGTTTTCTTTTTACTAAGTAGCAATAGAGTGGACATTTAATGTTCAAGAATTCGCTCCTGGAGTATCCGTTGTCGCGTGGCTAGGATTGCTTTTTTCGCAAATTTTCGCATTTTTTGTGATTTACGCCCAACTTTTTAGAGTTGAATTGATGGTTTTCAGACAATTAATGAATGATCCCGAAGCAGAGCTTCGAGGTATCAAAATGAATATCAGCTTCCGCCCCGAAACTTCGGGGCGGTTTCTGAAATCATAGTCTCATTAATAAAATGCTCATTTAGATAAGCTCATAAAGGGTATGGGACTTGTAATAATAATGTACATAATAATGAACAAAAGTACGTACATTTGTATATAATAGTGAACATTATGAAAACACGTAAATATACTCCTGTACCTATCCTTAATAAGGTTTTAAGTATGGTCGGCGGAAATATCAAGCTTGCCAGATTACGAAGAAGATTAAGTGCTCGACAAGTTGCTGAAAGAGCCGGCTTTAGTCGTACTACAGTTGTGGCTATTGAAAAAGGTGCAGATGGTGTTTCAATCGGAGCATATTTGCAAGTCTTGTTTGTACTTGGCCTAGAGAAAGACTTATTAAAAATTGGTTCAGATGATCCGCTTGGAAGAAAACTTCAAGATGCAAAAATGATTGTCAGAGAAAGAGCCCCGAAGAAAAAATAAGATGCGTGAGAAAAAGGAAATATTCGTTTATGCCCATTGGGTTGGAATTGAAGAGCCCACACTTATGGGAGTGCTTTCAGCTTTGCCTTCAAAAGGAAAGGAAGTATTCTCATTTGAATATACTGCTAAGTGGCTCAAGTCTGAATATACTTTTATGCTTGATCCAGAATTACAACTTTATTCCGGACAATTCTTTCCATCGAATGAAAAGCAAAACTTCGGAGTTTTTCTTGATTCATGTCCTGATAGATGGGGAAGGGTTCTCATGAATCGAAAAGAAGCAGCTTTAGCAAGAAAAGAAGAACGAAAACCAAAAAGCTTGGTTGAATCTGATTATTTACTTGGAGTGTACGATGGCCATCGAATGGGAGGTTTACGATTCAAGTTAAATGAAGATAGTAATTTTCTTAATGATGATTCAAACATGGCTGCTCCCCCATGGGTAAGTTTGAGAGAACTTGAAAATGCAAGTCGTAAATTCGAAGAAGATAATATTGAAGATAGTGAATACCTGAAATGGGTAGATTTATTAATAGCACCTGGTTCATCTTTAGGAGGCGCAAGACCGAAAGCAAGTGTCAGAGATGAAAAAGGACACCTGTGGATCGCTAAGTTTCCGAGTCTTAATGATGATAAAAATATGGGGGCTTGGGAAATGGTAGTCAGCGAGCTTGCAGCCATGGCGGATATTAATTTGCCAACAAATGAGATTGCTCGGTTCCATAGCAAGTACCATACATTTATGACAAAAAGATTTGACAGAAATAATGTTGGACGGAGAATACATTTTGCTTCGGCAATGACTTTGTTAGGTTTAGTAGATGGATCAGCCTCAGATACGGGAGTAAGTTATCTTGATCTGGTAACATTCATTTCTAAACATGGTTCTGATGTAAATGCAGACTTAGAAGAGCTTTGGAAAAGAATAGTATTTAATATTAGTATAAAAAATACTGATGATCACCTCAGGAATCATGGTTTTCTTCTAACTGAAAAAGGATGGAAACTTTCGCCGGCATATGACATCAATCCGAACGAATTTGGAACAGGACTAAGCTTGAACATTTCAGAGACAGATAATGCACTTGAGCTCGAATTGGCGCTGAGCGTGCATGAGTATTTTCGAATTGAAAAAATAAATGCCGAAATAATAATAGATAGAGTAAAGTCATCTGTTAAAAACTGGAAAAATGTTGCTAATAAAATTGGAATTTCCAATGCCGAACAAGAACGAATGAGAAAAGCTTTTGAATAATTTTCAAATCAATCTCATCATTCATATCCGCATTCATTTTTGCAAGTAAAAGATTACGCATGCAACGAGTATGGACTTCAATAGAAAAACGCCGGTTCAATTCCGGCTATCATGTCGAATGGTTTAGTATGTGAGCGCACCGGTTTTGTAAATTCCTTTTTTTTCCCTGAGCAGAAACCTTTATTCCCTCCGTTCATAGCCTTTGAAATCACTTCCTTGTTGAAAATATTTTCACACCGATTCTTGCTTTTTTTTACATTTGACAAAATTTGTCAAGTCAATAAATTTTTTAATGAAAAGAGTCGGCGAGATCGTAAAAGAGTTGCGGGAGGCGAAGGGATTGTTGATAAGGCAAGTATCTGCCGGGGTTAAAGTGGATACTGCCATTCTCAGCAAGATAGAACGCGCAGAAAGACTTCCTACCAAAAAGCAGGTGCTACGGCTGGCTAAATTTTTTTCAGTCGATATAAACGAGTTGATGGTGGCCTATTTAAGCGATAAGCTAGTTTATGAGCTCAACGGAGAAGAAGTAGCAATAAGAGCCATGCATGTGGCTGAGAAAAAGATCAGCTACCTTTCAAAAAAGGGGGGGCAAAGGAAAATGAATTCACAGAAAAAATGAGTTGATTATTCCGGATCCTTTAAAATGGAGATGAACCGAAATCAGGCGTTTCATTATTGATACGATTATTTGTAATATGGCTCAGATTATCATTCTTGTTGATTCAAGGGAAATAAATTCCGGGATTCCTGAACTACTCAGAAAACAAGGTGTTGAAATTTCATACTCCTCACTTTCTGCAGGGGATTATTTACTCAATGACCAAATTTTAATAGAAAGGAAGACAGCCGCAGACTTTATTCAATCATTGCTTGATAACCGGCTGTTCAATCAATGTT
>CAZAON010000301.1:0-2821 GCA_964486655.1 uncultured Flavobacteriales bacterium | reverse complement strand
GAGTATCAATTTGCAATGCTGAGGAGAGAATGGGAGGCAAGATTATTTGCAAATTAGAAGTTACCTAAAGGAATAGTGAGAATAATAAAATCCATCTTTGTTGAAGTTGACGGAATGGATTTTAATTAGAAACATCTTTTGATTAAAAATAAATTTAATTAATATTTCATGAACTTTAAAGTAACATTTGTATTGTTCTTTGTTTTTCTATCTGCAATCAAAATCTTTGCCCAATCTCAAAGCGATTCTACTCTGCACAATAAAATTACATTGGGAGGATGGGTTTATTCTGATTCGAAAAGCATATTGGCTTCTTATTGCCATATTCGTTCCGACGAAGATGAGCTTTCTCTTCAATTAAACTATGTGAAGAATGAAAATGAATGGAAAGCAATTTTAATTACGGGAGGATACAATCTTTCATGTATTCCGCGTAGGTCAAAGTTTGATTTATTTGTCGCTTTTGAATGTCACTATATTTATGAATGGTATTCAAATACGAATACTGAAAAATGGCATTCAGGTTTAGCACTTGGATTTGGATTAGCGCCGTTATACAACTTCAATAAGCATTTAGTAGTATCATTTGAAATAAATGCTGCATACGGATATCAATGGGCAAACAATGAATCAATACCAACACATGTTGATCCGTCAGCAGAACAATGTCTGGATTGTGGCGTTTTCTATTTATATACAAATACTATTAAAGTCGGATATAAATTCTAGAACTATTGTAAGCACCCTTTATTTAAAACCGGAAAATATTTACTTACCTTTCCGCGTTGTTTTAATACAATCCATACAACCCAATTAATGAGCCCTAATAAAATTATGCCTTTTACATTATTGCTTTTATTGTTAATACCGGCAATAACATTTGCCCAGGCACCATTTGCATTAGTTGAGCTTTTCACTTCCGAAGGCTGTTCATCCTGTCCGGCTGCTGATGCGTTGTTAAGTGACATAAAGAAGAATTCGGAAAAGAATGGACAAAACATTATCATTCTTGAATATCATGTTGATTACTGGAATAAATTAGGATGGAAGGATCCATACAGCAAGGTTCAATATACGATCAGGCAGGAGAATTATTCACGCGTTTTGCCGGGTAAGGAAATGTTCACTCCGCAAGCCGTCGTTAACGGAACAACCTCTATTATTGGTTCAGATAAAAAACAAATGAAGGAAAGCATTAATACGGCGCTTATTGAAACCCCTAAATATAATTTGAGTGTTCAAATAGATTCAACTGTCAGAGATACTGCATTTATCAGTTACAATTTTTCTGTTTTCAGCACTGACTTAGCTTTACGTCTGGCATTAACAGAGGATGATCTTAATTCAAAAGTTGATAAGGGGGAGAATGCCGGAAAAACTCTACATCACGATAATGTTGTACGTTATTTTTATTCGATAGATTCACCTCAATTGACGGGTCATTTTAAATTACCGCTAAACGTTTTCACCGGCACAGGCCCCAGAAAGATTGTTGCATTTGTTCAGCAAAAGAAAAAAATGATTGTTGTGGCGGGTACCAAAATAAAAATTAACCACGGAGGCACTGAGAACATGGAGTAACACAGAGGGATTCTTAATTTCTTAGCCTAGCTTGGTGTCTTTGCGTCTTAATGGCAAAAAAGGCTAACGAGGCACTCAAACATCAACTATTTATTTTCCTTCTTCCTTAAAAACTCATTCGTAAAATGCTCGTTATGTTTCGGCATCGCGAATTTATCAGCATTAAATGATTTTGACTCACCTCGCGGAATGGATAATGATTTCCAGTTTTCAGCACACATTTTTCCGACATAAATAATTTGTCCGATGTGATGCGGATAATGCGCAAGCTGCCGGTTAATTGCATCGATAACGGTATGTCCCTGGTTTCTTATGTAAACAGTTTTCTCCAGATCTTCTTCTTTTAATGAGTCAAGCGCTTTAAATAAACAATCCCAACCTTCATTCCATTTTTGAAGTAATTCGCTTTTTGTTTTGATATCATTTTCAAATTCTGCATCTCGTTCGCGCCATTCCTTTTCACCATCAGTCGTTAAAAAATCGGTCCAGCGACTAAGCATATTTCCCCAGAGATGTTTGACAATAGTTGCAATGCTATTGCTTTCCTCATTATACTGCCAAAAGAGCTTTTCTTCCGGAATCTGGTCAAATGTTTTTTCCGCCAGCAATTTATAGTATTGAAATTGTTTGATTGCGCTATTAAGGTATGAAGTACTCATGGTGTATTATTTAATTAGTTTCTCGAAGCAAACACTGTTGATTACGCCTGCATATTGTCCGTAATTCTCAATCGGCTTATATCCTCTGTTCGTATATAATGCAACCGCGCCAGTAAATTTTTTACCGGTTTCCAATACACAACTTTTATAGGATAATTCTTTGGCCCACTTTTCAAGTTCCGAAAGTACCATGCCCGCAAGTCCTTTCTGACGGTATTCTGACTTTGTATACATGCGCTTAATTTCCATCGCTTCGGGTGAATATTCTTTCATAGCCCCACAGCTCACCGGATTACCATTTTCGTATGCAACTACGACATGCTTAATTTTATCGAGCTTGTTAAATTGAGCATAGAATACATGCTCCGCGCCGTCCATTTTTGCAATGTATTCATCAAGAAGACGAACTAATCCGATAAAATCGGGGTTCTCGGAGTCGGTACGTAAAAGGGTAGTCACTGATTTATTGTTTAATAATCTTTCTGCTATAACTATTATTTCCGGTACGAATATTCAGGAAGTAAATACCAGCAGGAAGATTTTCATCCAATGCAAAATTAATTATTCCCGACGTTGAATTA
>CAZAON010000300.1:0-9296 GCA_964486655.1 uncultured Flavobacteriales bacterium | reverse complement strand
GGTTCAGAGCATCTGCCTTACAAGCAGAGGGTCACAGGTTCGAACCCTGTTGTTCCCACCCAATCAAAAGGGTTACAGAGATTAAACTTTGTAACCCTTTTTTCTTTTGTGAATTTATATATTTTTAAAGTCTTAAATTTTTTTCAATCTTCTTTAATATGATTACCCCCCCCCGATTTACAATCACTCCTTTTAAATAAACGAAACCAGCTAATTATATATTGCATTATCGTTGTTGGCATAACCATTCAACAATATGCCTTAGGCAAATACAATAACTACCTCATGTTTGCCCGTCCGTTCCTAATGCTGATGGAAGGAAAAAACCTATATGAATTTCATTACGAATATTATTTTGATATTTACAAATACAGTCCGACCTGCGCATTACTATTTGGAGCTTTTCAATCCCTACCCGACTGGCTCGGATTGTTTCTGTGGAATTGCCTGAATGTAATCGTTCTTTATACAGCATGTATACGAATTTTGCCGGTTCAAAAAAATATTACCCTGCTTTGGGTAATTATTATCGATGTAATTACCTCACTGCAAAATTCACAAAGCAATTGCCTGATAGCCGGATTGATGCTCTGGACATACATTAACCTGGATGAACGAAAAAACCTGCTTGCCGCTGTTTGTCTGGCATTTGCCGCTTTCATAAAAATTTATGGAATAGCTGCCGGTTTACTTATCATCTTTTATCCTGACAGATGGAAAACAATTCTCTACTGCCTTATTACATTTATAGTTTTTGCCTGCCTTCCACTTTTATTTGTTCGCTTTGAATACCTGGTCTATTTATATAAAAATTGGTTTAAAGTAGTTGGTGAGTCAGCGACACAAACTCAATTAAGTATTATGGGGGTCGCAACTTCATTATTCGGGTTGATGATAAATAACCGAACAATTCAACTCATAGGGCTGCTAACCCTTTTACTGCCTGCATTTAAATTCAATGCCTGGCAAAACGAAATATTCAGAAAACTATATTTAAGTGCCATTCTAATTTTTGTAGTCATATTCAATCAGATGTCCGAGTCCCCCACATTCATTATAGCGATTACAGGATTCTATCTTTGGGTTTTACAATATCATAATTTGTCAAAATCAAAACAGATTCTGATTGGCTTAGCAATCATATTCACATCACTAGCCGCTTCTTTTCTGTTCCCTACTCAATTAAAGGATGTATTTGTTACATACAAAGTAAAAGCAATTCCTATGATAATCGCCTGGCTCTTCCTGATGTTTGAATTTTACCGCTATTCATTCCGCAGAAATTTTAGCTGAATTTTCCCAAACTGATTCAAGGGAACCTCTAATATTTGTTCCTAAATACTGAAACTATAAAGCATAAGATGTATGGTAAAATCGACACGTAAACTACATACATAAAAAATTTAATTGCTCTCTAACAATTGATAAATTAAAACCGACTCACTATCATATCTTCTTACTACCTTCTTTTTATACAATTGAATTTTTTGTTGCGGGGGCTCGTAGCCGACTTTTTCTAATGATTGTGCCAGAAAAATATAATAGTCGGCATTTCCATTTGCTTCATACCTGCTATTAATGTCTCTTACGAGTTCAACAAATGGATATTTACTTCTTGAATAATAATACTCCAAAGATTTTTCAAATGGCCATGAATAGTCAACCTTCATTACTTTATTATCTCTCTCACCGATTTCGTTGACCCATTCTAAAGTACTTTCCGTTTGTGAATCAAAATACCAAATAGCCGTTTTATATAAATTTGATTTACTAATAAAATTGATCGTAAATAAAATTACAATTATATATGACAAGTATTTTGATATCTTCTCATTAAAAGAATTATTTAACAAAAACATCAATGATAATATTAACATTGGATAAAAAAACAATGCAGTTCTGTCAATTAAATACAATGTTCCGAAAAGTTTATTCTGCAAAATAACAGATAAAACACATAGCAGAGTAACCAGAACAATGGTCCATTGGATAAAATCCGTCCTAGCATAGTTTATTAAACTTAGTACCAGTACAAAACCAAAAACAACTAAAAATCCGTTTAATGCGAATGCAATATTAGAGGTCACGAACGGACTATAGAAAGTATATTTAGCCAAAGACAATAAAGTATCCTTATAAAAATTATCACCACCTCCGTAATAAAACATCCCGTGAACATTTAATTTCCTGATGGGCTCATAAATAACAGCCAATAATATCAGTGATGCTGCCAGGGAATACAATACAGTTTTTTTAATCAGCAATTTATCCTTGGATAATACAGATACCATAAAAACAACGGGCAGTAAGGATATAAAGTAATTTAACAGGGAAAATCCGGATAAAGTTGATAATCCTCCAAAAACCAGAGATACAACTGCAGATTTTATTTGCTTTTCACGAACAAATCTTAAAAGAAAATAAATCGAAGCCATTTGAAAGCTTAGTGCTAAACCATAACCACGGGCAATGCTAAAAAAATCCAATAGAAATGGATTTAAAAGCAAAAGATTAAAACAAATAATTCCGCTTAGCCCGGTAAAAAAAGCTCTGCTTATTTTAAAACTAAAATACATATAAATAAGAGATGCGATTACGCTGGTCAAGCGAGCGACGAAAAGACTATCATTGAAAATAAATAAAAATAACTTACTCAATAAAGTATATAAAATATGGTTATTCGTATCCGCCGGTGTATAATTAATAATGTGATAAATACTTAACGGAACAAAAGTTTTAATTGTCAGATATTCATCGTATGTGATTCCAATGAATATCGCTCTTACCAATATATAGGTAAAGAAAACAGCTCCGCAGACATAATACGGGACTTTTAAATTGTTCAAATTCATAATTTCCAAGCTTTAATTTAATACATACAAGAAATGGCAAATCAGGGTTTTCACATAAAACTGAATACTACTTTTCGTGGCAAAGTCATAAAAAGTTTACTGAATAAATAGAATAATAAAATTTTAGACTACGGTATATAAAGCCTGTACTTTCGAACAGTAATCTTCTACCGTTTCAGATCGCAATTTAGTTGTTTTTTTAATATTTACATAAATAGGTGTGATGAATTTAAAGAATTCCAAATATCTGTATCTGCTATAACTTATTGTCATATATTCATCAAAGTCGCTTTAGTTGACCCCTGTTTTGGCAAGCCTCAATTTATCATTTAACTTTTTTAGTTAAACATCACCTGACAGTTTTTTCGAATCTGTTTTTTTCACATCTTTATGCATTGATTTAAAAACAAATAACTAAAAAAATCCCATGAAAAAACTCTACACATTACTCCTCTTTTCATTATTAACCTTCAACAGTGCATTTTCAACGATTCATATTTTTGCCGTCAATGCATCTGATTTCGCTCCATTCTCTTTAGCCACGACAGTTGGCGATACGGTTCGCTGGGTATGGACAGGCGGTACGCATAACACTGTATCCGGATCCATTCCAATGGGTGCCGCTTCCTGGAATAGTCCGATTTCTTCCGCGGTTCAACAATTTGATTATGTCGTATCTGTCGAAGGCATTTATCTATTCGCCTGCACCATTCATAGTTTCTATGGTCAGTTTAGCGTTGATGCTCCAACCGGCATTAAAAATGTCGTTCCTCAAATTAATTTTTTAGTTTCTTCAAAAGGAAATTCAAATTATACCTTCTCGTATAATCTTTTAAGAAATTCAAATGTTAATTTATCATTAACCGACATGACCGGCAAAGTCGTTAAAGTGCTGTATACAGGCGAAAAAGCCGGCGGAGAGTATGTCGAGAATTATTACTTCGATGAACTCAGAGCCGGAATCTATATCGTAAAAATGTACTGCGATAATCAGCTGCTATCCAGAAGAATTTTCATCGACTGATTCCATTCAGCTTCTCAAAAAAGAGATTATACCCTTCACAATTAAAATAAAAATGAGAATGGTATAATCTCTTTCCTTTTCCAAATAAATAACTTAATTTTCATTTTATAATTAATGAAATTCTATTTACTATTTTCCCTTTCGCTGATTACATTTTCAGCACACTCCCAGTATTGGCTGCGCCAGGGCTCAGGTGCCACCAATAATATGGCCTATGCAATCGCAGTTGATAACAACGGCAATACCTATTCAACCGGCTATTTCTCTTCTAACATAACATTCGGAGCACTCACATTGAATGCTACCGGTGTCATCGATCTGTTTATCCTAAAAACCGATCCGACCGGTCAAATACTCTGGGCTAAAAATGCCGGCGGTACAAATATTACCCAGGGACTTACGATTGCAGTCAATTCAAACAATATTGCTGTAAGCGGATTCTTTTATGGCAGTTCGACATTCGATACACAAACAATAAATGCGACCGGACAGAAAGATGTATTCGTAGCTAACTACGATCTGAATGGCAATTTAAACTGGGTCACCACTGCAGGCGGGAATGAGCAGGAACAGGGTAATAAAGTCGCATTCGATTCTAATGGAAACATACTGCTTACGGGTGAATTTGCCAGCACTAATTTTATCGCAGGCTCACAAAATCTTTCTTCCGGTTCAAATTCACTTGATGTATTTACATTGAAGTATGACGCGGCCGGAAATTGCCTCTGGGCAAAATCCGGCACTTCCAATTATACAGACAGGGGAAATCAAATTACCTCTGATGCATCCGGCAATGTCTATGTAGCAGGAGAATTCAGCGATACGATAACATTCGACCAGGTTCACAATAATGCAATGAATAACGCCCTTTTCATTATTAAATACAATTCACTCGGACAAGAGCAATGGTTTCGCGGAATGGGAAGCGGGAATACCGTTAAAATGAAAGGCCTGCAGATTAATTCAGCCGGAGAACTTATCACGACCGGCAACTATACCTCTATTCTTTATTACTTCGAATTCCCAACTACTTTTACATTAAGCAATACCTATTCGAATAATATTTTTATTTCAAAAATAAACACTTCGGGAGATTTAATCTGGTCATCAACCGATGGCTCCGATGAACCGGTTTCAGCCGAATGTCTTTCCATACTTCCCTCTCCGAATTCACAGGATATTTTTATCGGAGGAACTTACCAATGCCGTTTCGATGATTATTCTAATCAGTACGGTAGCGGCGTTTTCTGCAGCATCGGATACAATGACTGTTTTGTCGCTAAATATGATAACTCGGGAACCTGGCTCTGGAGCAGAAGTTTTGGCGGCCATGAAAATGATTACCTGTACGGACTTGCATCCGATGCCCAGGGACTTGCCTCAATCTGCGGAGCCTTCTCGAAAAATATTTTTTTCTCAGAGAACTCAATTAATTTTCTCGGATATCCATACATTCAAAACTCGCAATTTCAATACTGCAACGATCCCGATTATTATGGTTATGCAAGTTATTCTAACGCCGGCAATACGGGTGTTTACCTTGGAAAAGGAATTGATCCTTCCAGGGAAGTTTTTGACTTTTTCCAGAGACAAACTATCGGTTGCATCCGTGATTTCCGGGAATTTTGTATTAATAATTGCGAAGACACTCTGTCGTTTTGTTCTTCAGGCAGCATATATGCCAATACTCAAACAACCAGTAATTTTTCTCCACAATTTCATTACCAATGGAATACCGGAGACACCACCCCGCAAATAGGAGTTTCAATTACCGGCGATTATTGGGTTGAAATCACAAGCTATGACGGTTGCTTTACACAAACCGATTCAATATATGTAATCATATATTCAAGTCCGCCCCTGCCCGCTATTTCGGATAATAAAGGAATTAATTCCCATGCTTTAGCCACGCAACAAATCAATCTTTGTAAACCTGATTCTGTCGAACTCTTAGGTGATGTTCCGCCGGGATATGATTTTCAATGGGACAATTTCCCGGTCGGAGTAAATCCTGTAGTTATTGACTCAACACAAATTATTTATTTCACCCTATCAGATACTAACGGATGTACCACTCAAAATGGTGTTTTAGTTATGGTTTCTGAACCTCTTCCTGTAATTGACCCGCGAATAATTTGCTTGAATGACAGCGACAGAAATGATACAGTTTTCATCTGTGCCAATGAAGGATTTGAAATGTTCGTGTATGATACATTAAGCAACCCTAATGCCTATGATTCACTTTGCATTCCCGAACAAACCAAAGTAAACTGGGATGCAAGTGTTTCTACATTAATATATGCACTTACAACATTTTGTCCGCCATCAAATAAAAATTTGTTTCGAAATGTATTAAACGACGGATGGTACCAGATTGACGCTGAAATAATACGTCAAAACAACTGCGACTCCGACACATTTTATCTTTCCAAAAGTATTTATGTAATCGTAAACCCTATACCTCCCGATACATTTTCATTTACCATTTCGGGCGATACATTTATTTGTCCGGGCGCTTCAACCACGCTCTATGCTTATGGTGATGGAGATTTTTTCTGGTCAAACGGAGTATCTGGAGATTCATCTGTCTTTACTGCTGCCGGCCAGCACAGTGTTGTAGGTTCTCGTGATACAACAAATTCATTCGGATGCACAGTCCATGCTCATGGAACAATTCCGTTTCAAATCGCAACCAACCCTTTACCTGTCATTTCCTCAAATCCCGCTAATGCGCTTATTTGTCCGAACGATTCCGTTCTCCTGACAGGGTCAGGAACAGGATCCTTTACCTGGCAGGGACCAAATGGATTAATTAATTCGACAGGCAATTCCATTTACGTAACAACTCCGGGATTTTATTACTGTATTCTGGACGATGGAACATGCTTATTAAATTCAAACAACATCGAGGTATTTCAATATAACACTCCTCTTCTCATTCCTCTCGGAGTCTCAACAATCTGCCACAATTCGCCGGTAACATTACAGATCATAACCGGTATAGGCAGTGTAATTGCCTGGCAACCTCCTTTGTCGGGCAATTCGATTACACAAACTGTAACTCAGCCCGGAACGTATAGTTGCATCGTAACAGTTTGCAACATTAATACCCCTTTGAGCCTGACTGTGCCGGGAAGTGATCCGGTCGCCTCCATAAATTCATCATCAACTAACAACCTGTGTACCGGTGACACGGTAATTCTCTCATCCGGTTATTCAACCAATTATCACTGGTATCCTGACGGACAATCAACGCAGACTATAGAGGTCACAAGTTCTGGACTATATAGCCTCGCCATTACTGATTCACTGGGATGTAAAGACAGTACTTCAGTTTCCATTCAGTTTACTCCAAATCAATTAAGTCCGCCCATCGCCGGCGATTCAACCATTTGTTCTGCTTCGGATATTTTATTAACCGCAAATGGCTCCTCTGTCATCTACTGGCTCGATGAAAATCTTAATCAGATTGCTTCGGGTACTACTTTAAATACTGGAATTGTTTCGGCAAACCGCTACTACCTCCTCTATTCGGAAGCTGGTGGCTGCCGAAGCGGGTTCGATACGGCCAGGGTATTTGTTGAAGACTGCGACTCTATATTTATTCCGAATGTCATTACTCCGGGCAATGACGGACTCAACGATCTTTTTCCGGGTAAGAATGAAAATGGAGCTGATTTATCAATTTTGATATACAACCGATGGGGAAAACTTGTTTTTGAATCATCGGCAAGTAAAGAACCCTGGAATGGCAGAGATAATTCTAATCATGAAGTAAATGACGGCACCTATTATTTCATTCTTTCTGTCCTCTTCCGGTCAGGTAAAGAACAAACCTTCAAAGGGTGGGTTCAGGTACTGAATGAAAAATAACCTATTTTTACAGAAATTTATCCCCCAACTCCAATGAAACTAAGCAAGTCGGCACTCGCTTTCCTTTTTTTAGTAACAGTTTTAATTTCTTGTGGCAAAGACGATGAAAAAGATCGTGATAATATACCTCCCGTAGTTACATTAATCGGCAGTTCGAGTTCTGTAATTACACTGAATACTCCATTTCCTGATTCAGGAGCAACTGCGAACGATAATGCCGATGGCTCAGTTGCTGTTACTTCCGATTATTCAGCTACAAATCCAAATGTCGACTCTGCTGCAACTTACACTGTTAAATACACCGCGAAAGACAACAATGGAAATAAGGGTTATGCATACAGATACGTTACTGTTCAAAATGATGTACAGTCATTCGAAGGAAATTATATTGTAACCTCAATGAGTAACGGCGATACGATTACATACAACCAGATTATTACAGTCGATAAAAACATAAATAACAGAATTCATTTCAGTGACCTTGGCAATTATTCAAACAACAGTCACATCTATGCTAATTGTTCCGCGAATGGAATTATTACAATACCCCAACAGTATGCAATTAATATCGGCTCTTACAATGGTCAGACATGCGATGTCGTAAACCATTCTTTTGAAAGCACTATTGGAGCGATAAATTCAAACGGATTTTCAATTGAATATATTGACGCGGTTTCAATGCCGGCTTCTTGTGTCAGGACAGACACAGTTGTGGCTATATTTGTAAGGCAATAATTTCGCTGAACTTTATTTCGTTTTCGCTTTTACAAACTTTCCTGAAAAAGTACCGGCATCATCTTTAATCCGGACAAAATAAATTCCGGACGCGAAATTCTGCACATCAATCTGCATAGGCGAGACCTGATTAAATGATTTTGAAAAAACTGTTTCGCCGATATTATTCAGGATTGTCAAATGCTTATTCCCTTTTCCTCCCTTAATTGTTAAAACAGAATTGACGGGTTGCGGATAAAAATAATAATCGGACTGACCTGATATCTGATTTATTCCCGTTGTAACATTTTTTACTATTGCGAAATAATCCGCAATGTGCAGCGAGTCGGTTAACATTCTGCAATGCATCGTATCTCCGTTTACATCAATGACAAGAGTACCGAAAATAGAGTCTTCGGCAATATACATGGCAGGGTGCGGCCAGTCAAATTTTACGGGCTGCAATGATGAAGTACATCCTACCACCGCGTAAACAGTTCCTGAATCTGAAACAGCAGTTTTATTGTAAACAAACGGAGGCGTTCCGCTTAAAGCGCTCTTTATCATTGTTGAGTCTAAAGTCTGAGAATGTCCGTAATGACCCTTGATCAAATAGGTTCGTTCATAATCATGCGAATGTCCGGTCAGAACTAAATCGACGTTGTATGATTCGAGAATCGGATTAATATGCTCTCTCATGTAAATCGATTCATTGGATGAATCGGAATCATGAAATCCTTTTGAATAAGACGGGTGATGGAAATAAACTATTTTCCATGTAAGCGTATTAGCGGAAAGATCAGCTTGAAGCCATGACTCCATTACAGCTGCAT
>CAZAON010000299.1:0-15525 GCA_964486655.1 uncultured Flavobacteriales bacterium | reverse complement strand
GGTGAAATAATTTCAGAAATCACCTCTCATTTTTGTCAAGCGGGGAAATACGTTAGCCAAAATAAAATACGTTTTTTCAGAGGCAAAACTGTAAGAAATCGAATGAAATAGTCACATAATAAATTTGACTTCCGCCCGATTGATACTCCGAAAAACCCGTCAATACTGACGTTCCGCTAATTCGCGAATCAGTATTTTTGCAGAATGAAATTCAGACACGATGAATTGAAAGATTTTCTGGAGGAGAAGTACAGATTATATAACAAACCTCAATTCATCGAACTCGATCCCGTTTCAATTCCTCACCGGTTTTCAAAAAAGGAAGACATTGAGATCGCCGGATTCCTCGCTGCCACTATTGCCTGGGGACAAAGACCTGTAATTCTGAAAAACGCCGATTCATTGTTGAAGATGATGGAGAACAGTCCGCATGACTTCATCCTTAATTTTAAAAAACCGGATCTAACTCCTTTCAAAAAATTCATACATCGTACATTCAATGGTACCGATTGCACATTCTTTCTTTCTTCACTGCAAAATATCTACAGGGAGCATGAGTCACTGGAATCTCTCTTTCGCAAATCGCAAAACAAAAATTCAACTGATTATAAAGAAGCCATAACGGGATGGAGAAATGCTTTTTTTAGTCTGCAACATCAGGAAAGAACAAAAAAACATTTCGCCGACCCCAACCGCGGCTCAGCCGCAAAACGAATCAATATGTTCCTGAGATGGATGATAAGAAAAGACAATTATGGTGTCGACTTCGGCATCTGGAAATTGAATCCCGCTCTCCTCACCTGTCCGCTCGACGTACACTCTGCCCGTGTCGCCCGAAAACTTAAACTTCTCAAACGCAAAAATAATGACTGGCAAGCAGCCGTTGAACTATCCGATAACCTCCGGAAATTCGATGCAGGCGATCCCGTAAAATATGATTTTGCGCTCTTCGGATTGGGTGTATTCGAAAAGTTCTGAATGCAACTTTCACAAAGCTGATTTTCCGGATCATTATGTCAATTGAAGTGCTTCCGGATGTGTTTGGAATCACAATCACTTATGTATCTTTACAGCCAATGCATTTTATCTATCCTGGCTTCCTTTTAGCTCTACTCGCTCTCGCCATCCCCATCATTGTTCACCTGTTCAATTTCAGGCGTTTCAAAAAAATATATTTCACTAACGTCCGCTTTTTACGTGAAATCAAACAGGATACCCAGTCCAAATCCAAGCTGAGACATCTGCTCATTCTGATCTCACGCCTGCTGACAGTTACGTTTCTCGTTCTCGCGTTCGCACAACCTTACATTCCGGTTTCCAGCAAACGAATCGAATCAGGGCGAAAGAAAATCAGCGTGTACGTCGATAACTCCTTCAGCATGGATGCCGTCGGTAAAAACGGCAGTCTGCTCGAAACCGCCCGTAAAAAAGCCAGGGAAATCGCATTAGCCTACAAACCATCTGATCAATTTCAACTGCTGACGACAGACTTCGAAGCAAGACACCAGAGACTAATCAGCCGCGACGAATTTCTCACACTTATCGATGAAATAAAGCCCGGCACTTCCGTCAGAACCGTTTCCGAAGTTCTCAACCGCCAGCAGGAATCTCTCTCGGCCGGAGAAAAATCTTCCAAAAAAGTTTACCTCATTTCTGACTTTCAAAAAAGTACTATCGACGACATTGTCAATCCCGATACTACAATGCAGATCAGTTTCGTCCCTGTGGAAGCAACTCTTCAAAACAACCTTTACATCGACACCTGTTTTCTCTCCACTCCTTTCATACAACTCAACCGACCGAATGAATTAACTGTCGTTATTCGAAATAAAGGAAACTCCGATGCCGAAAACATTCCTGTCCGTTTAACCATAAACGGAGCACAGAAAGCCGTCTCAACGGTCAGTGTAAATGCAGGCACTTCCGGCGAAGCAAAAATTACATTTACTCTTACCGAACCCGGATGGCAGGCCGCTACAATTACCATCACCGATTACCCGGTCACATTCGATGATAATTTTTATTTCTCGTTTAACCTGAGAAAAAATCTCGGCATACTTTGCATCAACCAGTCACAACCCGGGCAGACATTAAACGCTGTTTTCGGTAACGACGAATATTTCACGGTGAAAAATTCTCCAAGCGGACAAATCGACTATTCCTTGTTCACCTCTTCGCAGCTAATTATTCTGAACGAATTGACGGAGTTTTCATCCGGAATGATTCATGAAATTGAACAGTATGTAAAAAAGGGAGGTTCGGTATTTTTGATTCCGTCCGATAATGCTGACATGAAATCGTATGCTGAACTTATGCATTCGACCGGACTGGAATCTTTCACCCGAAAAATAACGGCCGAAGACAAAGTCATATCCATCAACGAAAAGCATCCGTTATTTTCCGATGTATTCGAGAAAGGAAAAAAACTTCCCGAGAACATGGACTTGCCTGTCATTAACAGCTTTTACGAATTCGAAAGACAAACACAAAACACTTCACAGACTGTCATGAAAATGAGAAGCGGCAATTCGTATATGCTCGCTGCTTCGCATGGCAAAGGAAATATTTACGCGATCGCTTCTTCTTTGCAACCCGAATCAGGCAGCTTCTCCCGTCATGCACTTTTTGTTCCTGTCATGCTGAGGTCCGCTCTCCAGGGTTCTTCAGAAATTAAACCTCCGCTGATTCTGGGACGAGACCACGACTTCATGGTTAACGACACTGTGATCTCAAATGATAATATTTTTCATCTCACCAATCTTCCGCTTAAATTCGATATCATTCCGGAAAGCCGGTTGCTGAATGACAACATCATTGTTACCGTACATGACCAGATAATCGCCGCGCAGAATTATGATTTAAAATCGGCCGACAAAACATTATCCGTTGTCTCATTTAATTACGACCGGAAAGAATCTGATTTATCCGTCATGAAAATGGATGAACTGGAAAAACTCGCGATGCAGTCCGGCTCGAATTTTAATGTAATTGAGACCGAAGGCAAAGACCTTTCACATTCCATCACACAGCTGAACGAAGGAAAACGATTATGGAAAACCTGTATTATACTCGCCCTGATATTTCTCGCCGCTGAAATAATACTCATCCGTTACTTTCAAAAAACAAAGGGAACTCAAATTACCGCATCATGAAAATAATTCTTCAAAAGGTTCACGTTATTTCCCCGGGAAGTAAACATCATTTGAAAGAAAAAGATATTCTGATCGATCAGGGTATCGTTCAGACTATCGCCGATCCGGGTACCATAAAAGAATCAGGTGCGGAAATCATCAGCGGTAAATCATTGCATGTTTCTCCGGGCTGGTTTGATCTGCATGTGAATTTCTCGGAGCCGGGAACGGAATACAAAGAAGATGTGGAAAGCGGATGCAAGGCAGCTGCACAAGGAGGATTTACAGGTGTACTCGTTATGCCATCAACCGATCCGCCCGCATCCGTTCGTTCGGTCGTTGAATTTATCTTACAACGGTCGAAAAACTTTTTAGTAGATGTTCATGTTGCAGGTAGTTTATCGGAACAACGCAAGGGTAAAGAATTGGCTGAAATGTATGACATGTACCAGGCCGGCGCGAAAGTTTTTACCGACGATAAACTTTCCGTGCAGGACAGCGGACTCATGATTAAAGCGCTGCAATATGTCCGCAATTTCGGCGGAAGGGTATTTGCATTCCCCGAAGACACTCATATCTCAGGAAAGGGATTTGTACACGAAGGTGTATCGGCTACGATGCTGGGATTAAAAGGAAGTCCGGCCATCGCCGAAGAAATCATGATCAATCGTGATATCAATCTGGCTTCTTATGCCGAATCGCCTATCCACTTCTCTACTGTTTCTTCGAAAGGAAGTGTGGAACTGATCAGGCAGGCAAAGGCTGCGGGTTTAAAAGTTACGGCTGATGTTTCGGCTGCACATTTGTTATTGAACGAAGATTCGCTCCAGCAGTTTGATACGGTATTTAAAGTTAAACCTCCGTTGCGAACCGAAGAAGACCGCCAGGCACTTATCGAAGGACTCGTTGACGGAACGATTGACTGCATATGCTCAGACCATATTCCGCAAGACGTTGAAAATAAGAAGAAGGAATTTGAGCTTGCTGCGTTTGGCGCGGGCGGACTGGAAACTGCTTTCGGAGTTGCGAGAACTGCGACAATAAACAAATTGAGTTTACCGGAATTGATTTCGAAATTCACTTTACATCCTCGCATTTGTGCCGGACTTAAAAACAACATGCTTGAAGAAGGTCAGCCTGCCGACATTACTGTTTTCGATCCGGATACTTCGTGGACTGTAACGGAAAAATATTTACGTTCGAAATCGAAAAACAATCCGTTTGTGAACCGGGCATTAACCGGAAAACCGGTGTGTGTAATTAACCGCGGACAAATTCATTATTGCAACTAATGAAAATACTTGTTGTTTGCCTGGGAAACATCTGCCGTTCTCCGATGGGAGAAGGAATTCTCAGAAAAAAAATTAAGGAAAGAAATCTCGGTATAACTGTAGATTCGGCCGGCACTGCCGATTATCATGTGGGCGAAAGTCCGGACCGCAGAGCTATTCAGGCCTCTAAATCTTTCGAAGTAGACATCTCCAAATTGCTGGGAAGACAATTTTCGGTCAGAGATTTTGATGAGTTCACTCATATCTTTGCGATGGACAAGTCTAACTACCGAAACATCCTGAGCCTGGCGCGCAATCAATCTGACATTGATAAAGTTAAAATGTTTTTACCGGACGGCAGCGATGTTCCTGATCCATGGTTTGGCGAGTTGGAAGGATTCTACCCCGTTTTCCATTTGCTTGAAACGGCTGCCGACCGAATATTAGATGAAATAGTTTCACAACAGGATACGACGATTCGCTGATGCCACTTTACCTCATCCCTGTTCCACTCTCAGAAAACATTCTGACACTTTCACCCGAAGCAGTTGAGGCAGCGAGAAAAATTGATGAGTTCATTGTTGAGAATGAAAAATCAGCCCGTCAATTTCTAAAGAGTATACAAACACCAATTCCTCAGAACAACCTGATATTTCATTTACTGAATGAACATTCAACCCCTCAGGAAATTTCTTTATTAAGTGATGTAATCAAAAAAGAAAAGGACATTGGTATGCTTAGCGAGGCCGGTTGTCCGGGTGTTGCTGATCCCGGCGCGGCTGCTGTCGAAATGGCTCACAGGATGGGAATAAAAGTTTATCCGCTAACCGGTCCGTCCAGTATATTACTGGCACTTATGGCAAGCGGAATGAACGGACAGTCGTTTGTATTTCACGGATATCTGCCGAAAGATTCAGCAGAACGGAAAAAGAAATTGCTGCAACTGGAAAAAGATGCCATTTCCAAAAAGCAATCTCAGATTTTTATTGAAACTCCTTACCGAAATCAGCAATTGCTGAATGATATTATTCTCACCTGTAATTCTTCGACAAAACTTTGTATTGCAAGTATGCTGACATCAAAAGACCAAATGGTAAAAACGAAAAGTGTTGGCGAATGGAAGAAACAAATTCCGGATATTAATAAGAAACCTGTAGTGTTTGTTGTTGGTTGAGAGTATTGAGTATTAAGTATTGAGATATTAGATTTTTGAAAGTAATTTTATTTGAGTTACTAAATATTTCTTAAAAAACTCAAAACAGATTGCCTTTTAGTTCAAATGCTCTTAATACTTAATACTCAATACTTAATACTTAATACTAATCTACTCATTTGCAACTGCCGGCATATCCTCCACTTTCAGAATATCAATTTCAAAAACAAGCGGAGTATTAGGATCAATTAAATAGGTAGCGCTTGACGGATCTCTTAACCCATCCACTCCATAAGCCAAACGCGAAGGAACGAGAAGTGTAATTTTATCTCCTTCGTTCAGGTTATTCAAAGCCAATTCCCAGGCCTGAATGACTCTGTTCGTGCCTAAAACAAACTGATAGGCCTTATTGCTTTCTCTCGTATCGTAAAAAACAGAGTCGTTCAAAAACTTTCCGGCATAATCGAGAGTAATCACTTTCCCCTTTTCTATTTTACTTCCTTTTCCTTTTTCACGAATAACAAGATAATAACCCGCACTGTCTGCCGTAAATCCGATATTATTCTTACTGAGATATTTTGCAATCTCTTCCTTCTCCTTCTTTTCCGCCGCGCTTTGTTTCAATAACATTTCTTCTTCGGCCTGGGCGGGAGTCTGAACTTTTAGTAATTTGATATCAAACTTCAGATATGTTCCTGGTAAGAATGCGGTTTCCGATTGCGGTGTTCCGGTATGACTGGAATACACTTTATATAATGAGTCGGCAGGAACATAAAAAGTCGCGCTGTCATTTTCCGAAATGAATGTCAGTCCTTCCTCGAAACTTCCCTTGAACGGAAATTTCTCAAGTTGAAAACGTATTGGTGTGCCGGATTTTTTCCAGTCGAATAATACAGAGTCTTTATCATTTTTATAAGTTAGAATAATTGTGACGTAATCGCCCAATTTAGGTTTAGGACCCTTTGATTCTGTATAAAGTATGTATTTAAAACCTGAATCAGTTTTCATTTCTTTTCCTTTCTGACATGAAAGAAATAAGAAAGAAAAGATTAACAAACTGCCGTAAGCGTATTTCATTTTTTAATGTTGATTAATTCCATGTCTATAAAAACGGGTTGTGAGGGCGGAATTTTCTTTTGATCTCCCGATAATCCGAATGCCAGATGAGCCGGCAATACCAACCTTGCCTTATCCCCTTTCTGCATCATCATCAATCCTTCTTCCATTCCACTGATCTGTTGTCCTTCACCTAACTTGAACTTCGCGTTTCCAAGTGAATCGCTCGAATAACAGAGTGTTCCGTCCAATAAAAATATTTTATAACTCACTTCGACCAGATTGTGTGCCTTGGCAGTATCGCCCGTCACATCGCGGTAAATTTCGTACCGCAGTCCGGTGCCCGAACGCTGCATGTTATATGACCGGCTAGTGATAAATGCTTCTATCCGTTTTGATTCACCGGAGACACGAGCCTGATTCATTTTCATGAGCTGCTCATTCATTTCATCATTCTTCTTCTTCTTTTCCTGCGAATTACCGGTGCATGAAGCGCACAGAAGAACTATCAGTATCAGATTAAATATTCTCATTGTCGGATGTTCTCTTTAGTTGTGCACTATATGACGGAAGCAATTCCAAAAACTTTTTAACGACAGCATCAATCGGTTCCTTTGAATATCCGCCTGAAGCATTTTTATGACCGCCTCCGGCAAAATATTTCGAAGACAATTCCTGGACTGAAAAATCTCCTTTACTACGAAAAGATATTTTTACCGCTCCGTCTCTCTCATGAAAGAAGACGCCAAGTATCACTCCGCTTATTCCCAAAGCATAATTCACCAGTCCTTCCGTATCACCCGCCTTGAAATTGAAACGGTTTACCTCCTTTTCAGTCAGAACGATATAAGCCGTATGATATTCGGGAAGAACTTTTAATTTTTCATTCAGTGAATATCCCAGTAATCGCATCCTGCTCTCGGTGGAATTGTCATATACTCTTTCGTGAATCTTATAATTCTCCGCTCCCTTCTCAATCAGATCGGCAATAATACGATGCGTGCCGGCCTTCATAGATGAGTACCGAAACGAATTCGTATCAGTCATAATTCCGCAGTAAAGACATTCGGCTATATCTTTATCAATCTGATCACGCTTACCCATCGCCGCGATAAGATCATATACGATTTCGGCAGTAGACGCCGCTGATGTATATGAAAACACAAGTTCGAATCTTTCGTCGGGATGCAAATGATGATCGATCAGAATTTTCTTCGCCTTGCTTGCTTCCAGAGAAGCCGACATTTTATCAACGCGGCTGAACGTATTGAAGTCGAGACAAAAAATCACATCGGCTTTGGAAAGTTTCTCTTCACATATTGTTTGATTAGCCTCGTAGTTGATCACGCTTTCATTACCGGGCAACCAGAATAGAAAATCCGGATAATCACTCGGTGTAATGACCGTAACATTATGTCCGGAATTTTTGAGAAAATTATACAGGCCTAAAGAAGACCCCATCGCATCGCCATCGGGACGATGATGTGTGGTAATGATAATCTCACCGGCCGATTCAAGTATAGAACTCAGCGTCTTCAGCTTTTCGCCGGGAATGGATAGATTGATAGATTGATCTGACAAAGAAATTAGGATATACTATTTTGAAACAGCAAACTTACGGCTAATAGTTTTTCCTTCCGCTGTTTCAACGCGAAGAATATAAATTCCCTCATTAAATCCCGATAAATCGATTGTAGTTTTAGCATTGAATTTCAGGTTTAATGCAAGCCTTCCGGTAATATCATAAATTTTCAATTTACTAACAACCGAATTCATGACCTCTACGTTAATAAGATCATTCGCAGGATTTGGAAATAATTTAAGCTGACCGTCGGTTAATTCCGGAACACCAATGTTAAGGGCACAGGTGGTGAGCGATTCAAATGCATCCACTTTACCGAAACCCCAGGCGTTATTCGGATAGGGTCCCCACATCAGAGAATCCTGAAAAGCGCAATTTGTAATGGCTGATTTCACCTGCTGAGATGTGGCTGCCGGAATTTGTTCAAGCAACAAAGCTGCCACTCCGGCCACAACCGGAGCTGAAGCGGATGTGCCTCCTCCCGTAATATGCATTCCTCCGAGCGCGATTTTATTATGAGTCAGTCCCGGAATAAGTGACTGAACTCCGGCCGATAAAATATGATTTCCGGGACCGGCAACATCAGGTTTAATTCTTCCGTCGCGGGTCGGACCTCTTCCGCTGTTTGGTCCGAGCTGACCGGGATAATCCGTTAACGTAATCTGCAAAACCGAATCAACATCAACATGCCTGTCGGTGTTATTGTAATTAGCAACGGTGATCACATTATCCAGACAGGCGATTCCGCTGACAAGCGACGACAATGTATCGGGCGCAAAATAATGATCCATATCGGGGTACGTCGCGCTGGTTGGAAGATTGGCAATGTTCCAGTCGAAAGCCCACGAATCGTATCTTCCGTCACCCGTCGTTGTAAATCTCCAATAGTAGTCAACGGAATCAGGCATGATATATACTTCAATTGAATAAACACCTCCATTTATGGTCGTGTATGTTTGTATTCTTCCCAAACGGTTTGCTCCACTCATCAGATTCTGATTGATGACATTGTTTATGGATGGGAAAACGGTAGTGAATGTAGTTTGTCCTCTGAAATGATAGTAAGGGTTTACCTTGTCGGCACCAATGGAAAATTTCACATTTCGGAATTCGGCCGTGTCGGCAAATACCTGGAAATAAACTCCGGCATAACTGGCATTGTATTTATTCCACGTGAAAACCGTATCTCCGGCGACTGAAGTACGTCCGACATGATACGGATAATTGGCTCCGATATTTCCTGCCGATGCAACCACTACTCTTCCGGGTTGCTGGTCTATCATGTAACTGATGTACTGCGACTCGAGATCGAGTCCGTCGTGAGAACCGTAATAATCACCGAGCGATGCGTTGATTACAACCGGACGGCCGAGCTGCTGTGCCTTGTCGAATATATATGCGACAGCATGTGCCAACCTTGAAATAGTATCCTGAGCGGTAAAATTATATCCGACAATGATCAGATCCGATTCTGTCGCCACTCCTTCGAAATGCCCAACGGCTCTGCCATTCCCTGCCGCAATTCCCGCGACATAGGTTCCATGTCCGTACTGATCGGTACCTGTGTGAGCAGTCGCAAGTCCGCTGTCGATCTGCTGTTTCGAAAATTGCTGACCGTAATTATAAGGTACAGGAGAATTCGGACCCGATGTAAGATTCATATCCCATAGCCAAAGTACACGGGTCTTACCGGTAGAATCCTGAAAATCGGGATGAGTTAAATCGATACCTGAATCAATAATTCCCATTAATACTCCTCTGCCTTTGTAAGACTGAGCTAACGGAGCTTGTCCGCTATGCACTTCATTCACATGCGCAAGCATTCGCATGGTATCATTCATCGGACGATAGTTGTGAATATCCGAACCAAGAGCTTTTACAAATGGCTCATTTACCAACTCAGCGATTAATCCGAGCGAAATTCTGACTGAAGAAATATCACCTGCCGAATGAATAAATGTTCCTCCTTTCGAAACCAAAAATTCCCTTACGGCGGAAGGATCGCCTTTAACAAGCAGAAACATTTCCTTGTTAAGGTTCTGATCTGACTCTAAAAGGTTATGCATTGCCAGATTCATTGAAACCTGAGCTGATGCAGCTGTCGAAAAAATAATTAATGAAATAAAAATTCGCAGTATTTGAGGCATCTTTTTAAGTTTGCGATGCAATTTGTAAAAAGTGTTGGAGCCAATTACAGACTTACACACAATTTACGAAAAATGAATTGTGAATTAAATGAAGGATAACAGAGTTTTACTTTAGTTATCGGATATTTGTTGTTTAAACCCATCGATGAGTCTCAGGCCTTTATTCTTTAAACATCTCGCTCAAACAAGTCAGTCACCTCCTGCGCTGGAAATAGAATATGCTGAAGGTAGTTTTTTGTTCGGGAAAGACGGTAAAAAATACCTTGATTTCATCTCCGGAATTTCAGTCTCCAGCCTTGGACATAACAACAGGAAAATAGCGGAGGCGATTCACAAACAGGTTGATAAACACCTTCACCTGATGGTTTACGGCGAGTATATTGTGAATGCGCAGGTGATGCTTGTTGCAAAGCTGGCTGAGATGTTACCTGAAACATTACAAAGTATCTTTCTGACCAATTCAGGAGCTGAGGCGACGGAGGGCGCCATGAAACTCGCGAAAAGGTATACAGGTCGGGCCGATTTCATTTCGTTCAGGAACGCATACCATGGCAGCACACAAGGCGCGCTTTCGTTATGTGGAAATGAAATATTGAAAAACGCGTACAGACCCTTATTGCCCGGACACAGGATTCTCAATTTTAATGATGCGGACGGATTAAAATATATTTCTGAAGAAACGGCGGCGGTTTTTGCAGAGCCGATCCAGGCTGAAGCGGGGATCATTTTGCCGGAAAATAATTTTCTGAAAGATTTAAGAGAAAGATGCAACGAGACAGGAACCCTTTTGGTATTTGACGAGATACAGACAGGAATGGGCCGAACGGGAACATTGTTCGCCTTCGAGCAATATGGAGTTACACCCGATATACTTTTAGCGGGAAAAGCTTTGGGAGGCGGGATGCCGCTGGGTTGTTTTATTTCGTCGAATGAAATTATGTCAACATTGTCGTTCGATCCTGTACTTGGTCACCTGACGACATCGGGCGGGCATCCGGCATCGTGCGCGGCAGCACTGGCTTCACTGGAAATTCTTACAGGAAATTCGGTGATCAAAGATGTAAAAAAGAAGGAGCAGATACTTTTCAAAAACCTGTCAGAATTCGGCATACGAGGAAAGGGACTGCTTCAATGTATTCAATTTGACAATGAGATGATAAATCAGAAAATCATACAGCGTTGCTTTGAGAAAGGATTGCTGACAGACTGGTTCCTTTTTGCGGCCGATTGCCTCAGAATTGCGCCACCGCTGACGATATCTGACGAGGAACTTGAATGGGGTTGCAGGGTAATTTCCGGGTCAGCAGCCGAAATGATTTAATAATCTGTACGAATGTCATTTTTTTATTCAGTCTAATCTTTTAAAATTGCACTATGAATGTTTTAATAGTAGAAGATGAAAGGCAACTTTCACACGAAATTGAAATCTTCCTGACCAAGCAGGGATTCCATTGTGATGTTGCGTTTACCGGCAAGAGTGCCTCGGAAAAAATTTTCGTGAACTCATATGATTTTATACTTCTGGATATCGGATTGCCCGATTACAACGGCTTTCAGCTGTTGAAGGAAGCGAAAGAATCGGGAAAGGATGCGGCATTTATTGTTCTTACGGCGAGAGGTTCGATAGATGATCGCATAACCGGACTGGATCTTGGGGCAGATGATTATCTGGCCAAACCTTTTTCACTGCTTGAGTTGCAGGCGAGGATGCAGGCCATCTTAAGAAGAAAACACGGACTGAAAAACAACACGATTCAGATCCATGATTTTCTGATGGATATTCAGAATCGCACGGTTTATTATAATAAAGTCGCCATTAATTTAACGAAGAAAGAGTTTGATATTTTGCACTACATGGCCTTGCATAAGAACAGGGTTATTACGAGAGTTCAACTTACCGAGCATATCTGGGGCGATGTTTTGGAGGAAGATTACGAATCGAACTATATAGATGTTCACATGAAAAATCTTCGCAAGAAACTTTCTACGGCAGCCAATGCGGATTTCATTGAAACTGTGAGAGGAATTGGATACAGGCTGAACATGGCCTGAGTTCATTAACCAATCATGTAAAAATGACCACCTTTGCGGCAGTTTTTCCCGTTCAATTTAATCTATCTTGAAACTTCAGGTCAAGTTTGCGCTTTATAATACCATCTCAAAGGCAATTATCATTTTTGCCCTTGCCGCATTTTTGCCAAAACTTGTTGAAAATGTCGTCTACAGTGACATAGACAGGCGTCTGAATGCAAGAATGGACAAGACGGAAAGGATTGTTCAAAGAGGCGGTATTAAAGAAATAGTTCTTGACCAGAATTGCAGCTTTGAAAGTTATAACATCTTCAAGGAGGAATTTCTTTCCATCACTCCCCTGCCAAGACTTCCCGATGATTTCGGCAAAACGAAAATAGCGGATCTTCAGAGATCGGTGGGAAATGAATTTGTTAAACACAGAGTTCTTTCAAAAGCGATTCTTTACGACAACCAGTTATATGCGATTGAAATCGGAGAAGGACTGAGCGCTGTTTCCGATCTGAACTCCGCTATCAGAAAATTCTTTTTGTGGATACTGATCGTTACCGTTCTAATATCGATTGCGATAGATTTCGGATTTGTAACGCTGCTTCTTAAACCATTCAATAAAATTGTAAACGAAAAGCTGCGGGATATAAGGCATCCGACCACATTTAATCCGCTACCAATTAAAACGTCCACTTACGAATTTACCTACCTGGACAAGAGCATCAATGAAATGATGAGGCAGATCAATGAAGCATTTGAACTGGAAAAAGAGTTCATCATGAATGTTTCACATGAATTGCTGACCCCTGTTTCGATTTTAAAAAACCGGATAGAAAATTTACTGAGCGATGCGAATATTCCCGACGACATTGCCGAGAAACTTGTTGAGTCGCAAAAGACACTTTCAAGGCTGACGCGAGTCGTAAAAGCATTATTGTATATCAGCAAAATTGAAAACGATCAATTTGCAAAAGACGAAAGTGCATCAATCAATACAACCATAAATGAAGTATTGGAAGAACTGGAAGAGTGGATTCAGAATAAAAATATTACGGTTGAGAATCAACTGACTGAAGATGTCACTTTAACAGCCTGCAATAAATCGCTGATTCATACAATGTTCTTTAATATTATCTCGAATGCCGTTAAGTACAATTCGACGAACGGAAAAATAATCATTAAAGGGGTCAGAGAAGGAAATCAGTATTTGGTGAGTATTTCAGATACAGGTGTGGGAATTGCTTCAGATCAGCTCGAATTTGTGTTTGAGCGGTTTAAGAGGTTCAGACCTGCAGATGAGAACAGTTATGGATTGGGATTACCTATTGTCAAGACGATTGCTGAATTCCATGGAATTGATATTCAAGCAGAAAGCGAACGAATGCACGGTACAACATTTAACCTGAAATTTCATGTTTAGCCAATGTCAAAGAGTTTCAAACAGATGCTGAAATCTATGTTAAAAAAAGCTTATTTGTAGGTTATTAAGATTATTTGCAAATAAAAAGATAATCCTATATTTGTGCGCAAATCAAAATTTTATAGAAAGCAATCGGGATGTTCCTGTATTAGCCATTGAATTGATTATCAATGAGGTGAGTCTTTCATAAAAACTGAATAAATGAGTAGTCAGACATATCAGACATTTACTATCGGCGACAAGCTGACCGATGAACAAATTAAATTTTTTCACAAGAACGGATTTATTCATTTCCGTGGGGCTGTGCCAATTGAAGAGATTAAGGCTATTGTTCAATCGACCGAAGAACTGCAGGTAAAATGGATCAGCAAAGGGATTAAGAAAATTAACGGCGTGCCGATTAAATACGGTCACGACGAGAATGGAAAAGAGATTGTTCATCGCTTCCCCTTCACCTCTCAGTATTGCGAGCCAGTCCATAAGTTCGTGACAAGCCAGAAAGTAAAGGCTTTAACGGTTTTACTTCCTGATGGTGCACGCATAGCTGAAAACGAAAAAGACGGAGTGATCGTAAATCATTATGTGAATACCAACCACAGTAATTTCAGACAAATGGGCTGGCATACCGATAGTATGAGAGATATCTTCTACGGTAAAAAGGTTATGCCTATGTTGAATGTTGGTTTATACCTCGACGATTCTTCGTCAGACAAAGGCGGACTAAGAATTATTCCGGGAACTCATAAGCAAAACATTTTCAGTATGCTTTTCAAAAAAGCATATTTCATGAATAACGAAGAAGATAAAAATGAAGTTTTAGTTGACGCTAAAGCCGGTGATATGGTAATTCATGATGGCCGAATCTGGCATCGTGTTGCAATGTCTCCACTAACCGGTGCAGCAAGCCGTCGTCGCGTTATGTACATCCCTGTAATCCTAGGAAAATACATGCCGAAATCAGAAGACAGCGCAACTCCTTTCTATCACCACTTCCAGAAACTGGTAAAATAAAATCTAAAATAAAATTTAACTTCGGAGCCGTGTTTATCACGGCTCTTTTGTTAAGTAAGAGGAGATAAAAGTCTGTAGTCCGGGTCCGGACTCAGACTCCGGACTCAATACTCACCAAATGGGCTACGCAATCATCACAGGAGCAAGTAAAGGAATAGGAAAAGCCATCGCTATCGAACTGGCCAAAAACAAGTATGACATTTTTCTCGTTGCCAGAAGTGAAAATCTGCTGGCCGAATTAGCCGGGAAAATTTCCAAAGAGCACGGAGTAAAATGCAATTACGTGTCAGCTGATCTTACCACTGAAAACGGAATTGAAAAAGTAGTCACCTCTTTTCTTGCTTTAAAGTCTGAACTAAATGTTTTAGTGAACAATGCCGGCTACGGTTTGTGGGGAAGCTTCGCCGAAACATCCTTAAACGATACGAACTCACTCATAAAAATAAACATCAACCTTCCCGTCAATCTCACTTACAAATTAATTCCCGAATTGCAGAAAAGCAAACAGGCTTACATCCTGAATATCGCAAGCACAGCGGCCTATCAGGCTGTACCCAGACTTTCCGTCTATGCTGCCTGTAAATCTTTCATGGTTGTATTTTCGCGCGGACTTAGTTATGAGTTAAGAAACACTTCTGTTTCCGTAACATGCGTTAGTCCGGGCACGACCGATACCAATTTCATGGATGCTGCCGGAATGTTTTCAGAAAATATCAGAAAGAAAGCGCAGAA
>CAZAON010000298.1:0-16742 GCA_964486655.1 uncultured Flavobacteriales bacterium | reverse complement strand
TGACAGTAGCACAGCCACGTAAATTTGAACTGGATAATGGTATTCCTGTATATGCAATTACTGCGGGTTTTCAGGATCTTATCAAAGTAGAATTTCTGTTTCCGAATAAATCATTTGATGTGAATCGTCCGCTGCTCAATTCGGCGACGAACAGAATGTTGTCTGACGGCACATCTAAATATAGCGCGCAACAGCTGGCCGATAAGATCGATTATTATGGAGCTTTTTTGGAAACTGACGAAAACGCTGATTTTACATCAGTCATGTTATACACGCTGAACAAGTATTTTGAAAATACGATTCCGTTTATCAGCAACATGATTCACGACGCGGTATTTCCGCAGCCTGAGCTCGATCTCTACATTCGTAACAACAGCCAGCGTCTTACCATTGAAAATGAAAAGGTAAATTCAATAGCCCGAAGAAAATTTAACCAGCTTATTTTCGGTTCCGGGCATCCTTACGGCTACTATGTCGAGACAGGAGATTATGCAGGACTGAAGAGAGACGATCTATTAGCGCATCATAAAGAGAAATATATTCCGTCGAATTGTACAATAATCATTTCCGGATTAGTGAAGGAAGATGCGGTAAGAATTTTGAATGAGAATTTTGGAAAAAGCAAGAGCGTTCAGGCTCCGATGAAAAACGGAATGCACATTCCTTTTGATACGTCGCTTCAAAAGAAGGTGCTTGTTTCGAAAGAAGATGCTGTACAATCGGCCATTCGCATAGGTAAACCGTTTTTTAACAGGACGAATCCGGATTATCCCGGAATGGCTGTTGCAAATACAATATTAGGCGGATATTTCGGTTCAAGACTTATGTCAAATATCCGCGAGGAAAAAGGATACACATATGGTATCGGTTCAGCAATTGTTTCCATGAAGCAGAACGGATACTTTTTCATTTCAACGGAAGTTGGAGCGGATGTAACCAGACCGGCCGTTGATGAAATTTACAAAGAGCTGGAATTAATGAAAACGGAAGAAGTAGAGGCTGAAGAACTGGAGATGGCGAGAAACTATATGCTCGGCACGTTTCTGAAAGGTATGGATGGGGCGTTTCAGCTGGCCGAAAGATTTAAATCGGTCTATTTATATGACCTCGATTATGATTATTATGACAGGTATATCGATAAAATCCGAACGATTCAGGCAGATGAGATTCAGGAGTTGGCGAAAAAGTACTTTAACTCCGAGAGTATGTTTGAACTAATAGTTGGTAGTGTAAAACAATAAATACCAAATAGTTGAATACTACCGCTCAGTTGCCTATTTTTGCAATGTGTCCTTGAACAGAGTAATCATTTTTTTACTGTTTGCCTATTTTGGTACAGTCGGAGATTTGCAGGCATTTTCGCCGCAATGCATATCTGTCGGTGCCAACGGAAGCGTGAGCGTTACCTGGGATCAATCGGGAACTTCGGGAGCGAATTTCCGGAGCTGGCATATTTATTATTCAGCAACAGCAGGCGGACCATTTTCTGTTTTAGACAGTAATTTAATTTATACCGATACGACTGAAATTCATGCTACGGCAAATGCCGTTAACAGCAACGCTTATTATTACATAGTATTTACTTCGAATAACGGCACACCCGATATTATTTCCGATACGATTCATGCCATCAATCTGAACATTAATAACTCAGGAGGATATGCCAATCTCAGCTGGAACCCAACTTATATTCCTCTTAACCCGAATGATAATCCGTACTATCTGATCTACCGCGAATATCCAACCGGTGTTTTCACGCTGATAGATTCAGTTGATGCAAGGCTTTCGGCAAGTACAATGGGATTTCAGGATCTCATTACTATTTGTGACGATACCATTAAATACAGAATAGAAGTTCACAACAGTTTTGGCTGCACGTCTGTATCCGCACTGAAGGGTGACCGGTTTCAGGATACTCAGGTTCCAATAGTTCCTGTTCTTGATTCAGTAAGCGTTGATGCATCAGGCAATGCTGTTATTGGCTGGCAGCCAAGTTTATCATCAGACACTAAAAAATATATTGTATTTCTGCAGGGAAGCGGTGTCGTAACAAGTGTGGATACGGTGATCGGAATTAATTCAACATTTCTGCAAACAACAATCAGCGCGGCAGGATCATCACAAACGTTTTTCATTCTTGCATTAGACAGTTGTAACAACATAAGCGGACCGACACAAACACATTCAAGCATTTTTGCGACTTCTTCATTCGACAGATGTACACGTTCATCCCGGCTAAGCTGGTCGGGTTATAATTTTTGGGGAACACCTCCATTATATGAAATACTCGTGAGCCTGAACGGAGGTCCGGAGACACTTGTTGATACCACAAGTTCTACAACGTATAGTGATACAAATCTTACGAGCGGAGCATTGATGTGTTATCGCATTCGTGCCGTAGATGTTGCAACAGGTATAACAACTACTTCAAACCGTACATGTATTACACCTTCATTTCCGCCTCCGCCTGCTTATTGTTATATCCGCAAAGCAACAGTTATATCCGACGATCTGATCAGCGTTGTCGTACATGTCGATCCGTTCGCTTCCGTTAACGGTTATACTCTTTACAGGTCAAACACGCAGGCCGGACCGTACAGTGTTGCAGGAACGATCAATACCAATGGTGTTGGTTCAGTTACTTTTTATGATAATGTAGCGGCAGATCAGGGACCCTATTTCTACTACGTTTCAATACTGGATTCATGCGGAACAAGGGTATTTAATTCTCAAATCGTGCAGACAATTGTTTTAAGTGCAGAAGCAAATGACGATTACATAAATACAGTTTATTGGAACGGTTACGAGGGATGGCCAACAGGAGTAAGGTTGTATAATTTACTTGTGACTGTGAATGGAGTTACGACTACCATACAACTTGCAAATCCAATGCTTCCTCCATATTCTTATCTCGATTCTGTGTTTGATAATTTTGATTCGGACGGAAGTTTCTGTTATACCATTGAAGCAATTGAAAGACAGGGAAATCCTTATTCTTTTCAGGATACATCGCGTTCGAATGTGGTTTGTGTAGAACAGAAACCACTCATTTATATACCCAATGCGTTTAATCCGGGTGGAGATTTTAACACAGTTTTCTATCCTTACAATTCTTTTGTATCACCCGAAGGTTATAGTCTCGACATTTACAATCGTTGGGGAGAATTGATTTTTCATTCCGGTAATCCGCTCGAAGGCTGGCCCGGTACAAGCAATGGCGTTTTTTCACCCGAAGGCGTTTATGTGTACAGACTTGTGGCAAGTGATGGAAGAGACGGAAAGATTGAGAGGGTAGGAGCGGTAACACTAATCAGGTAGTTTTTAGTCGTTAGTCTTGAGAATTTAGTTATTAGAGAATAGAGCGGTTTGTCGTTTTTAGAAGGTGTGAGCAGCATAGAGGGATTTATTTAGCTAAATGCATGAAGTACAAAGCCTTCGGGGAAATCTCAAGACTCGGCACACAGGACTCAGGACTTTTTCCTATTTTCGCATGCAACTTTTTTCCAACCAAACCATATGCGAGTTGCAGAAGGCCGATTTCTCGGCGAAGCCCTTACCTACGATGATATTTTATTAGTCCCTGCTTTTTCGGAGGTTTTACCGAATCAGGTAGACGTGTCAAGTCATCTGACAGAATCCATCAAATTAAACATACCGATTATTTCTGCAGCGATGGATACTGTAACAGAGGCGGAAATGGCAATAGGCATAGCACAGGAAGGCGGGATTGGTATGTTACACAAGAACATGTCGATTGTTCAGCAGGCTGCAGAAGTACGAAAGGTGAAAAGAAGTGAAAGCGGAATGATTCACGATCCCGTAACGCTTGACAAGGATGCGCTGGTTGGTGAAGCGATGAAGCTGATGAAGGAATTCGGGATTGGCGGGATTCCTGTTATTGATAAAGACAAAACTCTTATCGGAATTTGTACAAACAGAGATCTTCGTTTTGAAAAGAATGAAAAGCGTCCGATCACAGAAGTGATGACGAAAGACAATCTCATCACGACAACCGGAATTAAGGATTTAAAAGAGGCGGAAAATATTTTACAGAATTACAAAATTGAAAAGTTGCCGGTGATTGACGGCAATGGCAAACTGATTGGTCTCATCACTTATAAAGATATTTTAAAAGTACGCTCACGACCGAATGCCTGTAAAGATGAATTAGGCAGGCTCAGAGTTGGTGCTGCAATTGGAGTTACCAAAGATTCGATACAGCGTGCGAGGGCATTGGTAGAAGCCGGAGTAGATATTTTGACACTTGATACGGCACATGGACATTCTCAGAATGTTGTAAATGCATTGAAGGCTGTTAAAAATGAATTCCCGAATCTTCCTGTGATTGTCGGAAACATTGCGACAGCTTCAGCGGCGGAATTTTTAGCGAAAGCAGGAGCGGATGCGGTGAAAGTAGGTATCGGTCCGGGTTCAATTTGTACAACACGTGTTATTGCCGGAATTGGTGTTCCGCAGTTCACGGCAATTTATCAGGTTGCAAATGCCCTTAAGAAAACAAAAGTAAAAGTCATTGCCGACGGAGGAATTCGTTTCAGCGGCGACATTGCGAAAGCGATAGCAGCCGGTGCTCATTCTGTCATGCTTGGGTCATTATTAGCCGGAACAGAAGAGTCGCCGGGTGAGACTTTAATTTATGAAGGACGAAAATTTAAAGTATACCGCGGAATGGGATCCATCGAAGCAATGCGCGAAGGATCAAAAGACCGTTATTTTCAATCACAGACTGACGATGTTAAAAAGCTTGTTCCTGAGGGGATTGTAGGTCGTGTTCCCTACAAAGGAATGGTTGGCGAAGAATTGTATCAACTGGTTGGTGGTTTAAGAGCAAGTATGGGTTATTGCGGTTCAGCTTCAATCAGTAAACATCAGGAATGTGAGTTTATTCGAATAACAGCTGCAGGCGTCAGAGAAAGTCATCCTCATGACGTTACGATTATTACAGAAGCGCCGAATTACCATAGGTAGTATTGAGTCTTGGGTCCTGAGTCTGAGTCCGAAACTTTCAATATCTGACTCATTTCATGCTATTTATGCAATAACTCAAAACTCATAACTATCCGGGATTTCGAACATGAACTTTTCCTAAAGAACGTCCCTTCCGGCCAAAGAGTTATTTTGATACCAGCTTTAGAATATTAAATTTGCGCTCCCTAAAAAAACATATTATGAGGAAATATTTCGTTTTATTCACTCTATTGGCTTCGTTTTTAATTTCTAATGCACAGGTTGCTGATCCTGTCATTTTAACAATTTCCGGTGAGAATATCCCTAAAAGCGAATTCGAAAGAGTATTCAAAAAGAATAACAGCAAAGACAGTACTTATGATAAAAAGGCTGTTGAAGATTATCTTCAGCTTTACATTAATTACAAGCTGAAAGTAAAAGAAGCACTTGAACTGGGCATGGATACGGCAAAGTCTTTTAAAGATGAATTAGCCGGTTACCGTAAACAACTTGCGCAGCCTTACCTGGTTGACAAGCAAGTAGGAGAAAATTTACTTCGTGAAGCGTATGAAAGAATGAAGACAGATGTACGCGCCAGTCATATTCTGATTAAATGTGAAGCGAATGCTCTTCCAAAAGATACAATTGAAGCCTATAACAAGGCAATGAAAATTCGCGGTGAGCTTTCTAAGGGTGCCGATTTCGCGACAATTGCGAAAAGGAGTTCCGATGATCCATCCGCGAAAGAAAACGGCGGTGATCTTGGTTTCTTCACTGCCATGCAAATGGTTTATCCGTTCGAAAGCGCGGCTTATAATTTGAAACCGGGTGAGTTCTCAATGCCGGTTCGTACCCGTTTTGGATATCATATCATTCGTGTTACTGAAACTCGTCCTGACCAGGGCGAAGTGAAAGTCGCTCACATCATGGTAAAAGCGGCAGCCAATGTTAGTGCGGATGACTCCATAAAAGCGGTTCAGAAAATTAATGAGATCGCTGCGAAATTAAGAGCAGGTGAAAAATTTGAAGAGCTGGCAAAACAATATTCAGAAGATGCAAGTTCCGCTAAGAATGGCGGTGTGCTTCCCGCATTCGGAACCGGAAGAATGGTGCCTGAGTTTGAAAAAGCGGCATTCGCATTAACCACAACAGGTTCATATTCTGACCCGGTGAGAACCGCATATGGCTGGCATATCATAAAGCTTATCGAGAAAAAAGGTATAGGGTCTTTTGAAGATGTTCAGGCAGAACTAAAACAGAAAGTTCAAAAAGATTCTCGATCTGAATTAAGCAAGTCGTCCATGATCGCACGTATTAAAGCG
Source organism: uncultured Flavobacteriales bacterium (assembly GCA_964486655.1). Taxonomy (GTDB): domain Bacteria; phylum Bacteroidota; class Bacteroidia; order AKYH767-A; family 2013-40CM-41-45; genus JADKIH01. The sequence goes on along the minus strand of CAZAON010000298.1, from coordinate 10,455 downwards.
AAGTATAACTACAAAGAGAATCAGAAAGCGAAAGACGAATTCATGAAGGTTGTAGATTCAACTTTGATGCAGGGAAAATGGACGGCCGATAAAGCGCAGAAACTCCATAATGAAATGTTTACTCTCGGTAACAAGTCATACAATCAGGCCGATTTCGCTGCATATCTGGTAGATCATCAGACCAGAAACGACAATACGGGATCACCGGTTGTTCTGGCGAATACAATGTTCAATGACTGGACTAAAGAGTCGGCTCTCGCCTATGAAGAAACTAAACTTGATTCATTGTATCCCGATTTCAGAAATCTTATGCAGGAATATCGTGATGGAATTTTATTGTTTGAATTGACGGACAAAAAAGTATGGTCTAAAGCAGTAAAAGATACAGTCGGATTACAGTCTTTTTATGAGAAAAACAAGACTAATTACATGTGGTCTCAGAGAGTAGATGCAACGGTTTATATCTGTGCGAATGCGACTGTCGCTAAAGACGTTCGCGCCATGATGAAAAAAATCGATGATGACGATACATTAAAAGCAAAAATTAATAAAACGTCACAGTTAAATCTTCAGATTAAAACGGGTAAATTTTCAAAAGGTGACAACGATATAGTTGACAAAGTTGAATGGAAGCAGGGCGTAAGTAAAGACATTATCCAGGAAAATCAGGTTTCTTTTGTCAACATAAAAAGTGTTTTACCTGCCGCTCCAAAATCGCTTGAAGAAGCAAAAGGTCTGATTACGGCGGATTATCAAAATGTATTGGAGAAGGAGTGGATTGAATCTCTTCGTGCCAAATATCCGGTAACTGTTCATCAGGAAGTTGTCGATAGTATTGCGAAGAAGTAGTCGTGCCTGCCCCTTCCGGGGAATGGTTAGTCTTGAGTCTTTAGATTTTAGATTTAAGATTAGGGGTTTTCAGGATATGAATTCCATTTAGCTTCGAATTAGTTCGAATGTGTTCGTCGCAAGTAGTTCGGCTCTGCTAATTACTATAATATTGTAATTCGTAATTATTATGCGGTTTGCTCTTTCTGCTTTTCTGTTTTTATTCATCTCCTGCAAGTATTTCCAGAAAGAAAGCAAAGAGACGCAGGATGCTATAGCCCGTGTTTACGACTATGAGTTGTATCCTGAGGATTTAACAGGTGTAATTCCTGCCGGAATTTCGAAAGACGACAGCATTGCTATTGTTACAAATTACATCGATAACTGGGTGCATCAGAAGACAATGCTGCATAAAGCGGAAACGGAATTGAACGATCAGGAAAAAGATGTTGCTAAAGAATTGGAGGAATACCGGTATTCGCTGATTACTTATGCATTTGAACGAGAGTTAATCGCTAAAAAGCTTGATACTATCGTGAGCGATGAAGAAATTCTTTCATTTTATAATAATCATCCACAGAACTTCGAACTCAAAGACAATATCATTCGTGTAATCTATCTCAAGCTTAGTAAAAAGTCGCCAAAACTGGATAAGGTGCGCCAATGGTATAAAAGTGAGGCAAAAAAAGACCGGGCCCTTCTCGAAGATTATTGTCATCAGTATGCTATGAACTATTTTTTAGATGATACAACGTGGCTTCTTTTCGACGATCTTGTTAAGGAAATTCCGATTAAGACATACGACCAGGAACAGTTTCTTGAAAATAACCGAACCATAGAAATTGAAGATTCAAGTCTGATTTACCTCGTGAATATTAAGGGGTTTATGATTAAAAACAGCATGTCACCTTTAAGTTTCGAAAGAAAAAATATTGTTGCTATGATAATAAATCAGCGAAAGCGAAAGTTAATAGATGAAACCGAGCAACAGGCCTTTGAGGATGCAAAAAACGGAGGAAAGATCGAGGTATTCAGCCGGAAATGATTTAACAGTCTCCCGTCTTTCTTTTGCTCTCAAACTGAGTCGAATACAGCTCAGCATTAATAACCCGAAAACTACTACCTTTACCGCCCATGAGAATATCCGGGATTTTTTATAAAACAATCTTATTTTTTGCTTTAAGCATAAGTTACTATTCAGCCAATGCGCAAGGTGTAATCGATCAGGTAATGGCTACTGTCGGTTCGAAAATTATTCTGAAGTCGGATATCGAGAAACAGTATATCCAATACATGGCTCAAGGCGGATCAATCGAGGATGTTAACGCCAAATGCATGATTTTCGATCAGCTTATTCTGCAGAAACTTTTGTTGAACCAGGCCGACCTTGATAGTGTAACTGTTTCGGAGCCTCAGGTTGAAGGTGAATTGGATCGCAGGATGCGTTTTTATATCCGTCAGATCGGTTCGGAAGAGAAACTGGAAGAATATTTTCATACAAGCATCAGGGAACTGAAGGATGAGTTTCGGGATGTTATCAGAGAACAGCTTACCGTTCAGACAATGCAGCAAAAAATCACTAAGGATGTTTCTGTTAGTCCGAATGAAGTCCGCGAATACTTCAACAGCATTCCGCCCGACAGTGTCCCATATATTGATGCTGAAATGGAAATCGGCCAGATTGTAAAAGTCCCTGAAGTAAGCTTCGAAGAAAAAATCGCCGTAAAGAACCAGTTGGAAGACTATCGCAAGAAAATACTGAACGGCGAGTCTGATTTCGCGGTTATCGCCGCCTTGTACTCACAGGATCCCGGTTCGGCAAAAAAAGGAGGGGAACTCGGATTATTCGAGCGTGGAACAATGGTACCTGAATTTGAAACCGCCGCGTTTAATCTGAAGGAAGGAGAGATTTCTCCCGTCATTGAAACCAAATTCGGTTTTCACATTTTGCAATTGATCGAACGCCGAGGTGATCAGATCAACATCAGGCACATCTTATTAAGACCACAGTATTCTGAGGCACAATTCCTGAAATGTGCAAAGGTTTTAGATAGTTTGAGTGTTGAAATCAATAAGGGTACAATTAGTTTTGAAAAAGCCGCATTGGATTTTTCAAGTGATGAATCGACAAAGAACAATGGCGGTTTAATGTTGAACCCTGAAACTAATACGACCAGGCTTTCTCCGGATAAGGTCGACCGTACATTGTTTTTCCAGGTGGATACGCTTCCGTTAAATATCGCTTCCGGAGCATTATATATGACAACCGATGAAGGACGACAGGCGTTCAGAATAGTAATGGTAAAGAGCCGTACAAAGCCGCATAAGGCAAATCTGAAAGATGATTATCAAAAAGTGCAGGAAGTAACGCTATCTGAAAAACAAAACCGAATGTTAAGTGAATGGGTTAAGAATAAACAAAAAACCACCAACATTCAGATTAACAAGGAATACGAGTCATGCGAATTACTTAAGCATTGGTCGAGAACAAGTTCATTAAACAACAAAACGAATTAATCTTCGTTATATTCGTATCTAAAAATTTAACTTAAATTATCATATGCCGCAGTATTCTTCAGATGTAGAAGCAGTTCAGGATTTAGTTGTAAAATATAACAGACTTCGAACAGAAATTGGAAAGGTAATTATCGGACAGGAAGAAGTCGTTCGTGATGTACTGATTTCAATTTTTAGCCGTGGTCACTGTTTGCTTGTTGGTGTTCCCGGATTAGCGAAGACATTGCTGGTAAATACGATTGCTCAATCGCTCGGACTGACATACAACCGTATACAGTTTACTCCCGATCTGATGCCTTCCGATATTATTGGAACGGAAATCCTGGATGAGGCGAGGCATTTCAGGTTCATCAAAGGGCCGCTATTTGCAAACATCATTCTGGCCGACGAGATTAACCGTACTCCTCCTAAAACGCAGAGTGCTTTACTTGAGGCGATGCAGGAATATGCGGTTACCGCTGCCGGTAAAAGATATCCGCTTGAGCAGCCATTCTTCGTGCTTGCGACACAAAACCCGATCGAGCAGGAGGGAACCTATCCGTTGCCTGAAGCTCAGCTCGATCGTTTTATGTTTAACGTAATGCTGACGTATCCTAACTTCGAAGATGAATTAAAGGTTGTAAAAAACACAACGTCTGATTTAACTCCAAAACTCGAAAAAGTTGTTTCGGCTGAAGAGATTTTATATTTCCAACACCTGATTCGTCGTATTCCGGTTCCGGAAAACGTTTTACAATATGCAGTCGGACTTGCTTCCAAAACCCGTCCGTCAACCCCTTCCGCAACAAAAGATGTAAACGCATATCTTGCCTGGGGCGCCGGTCCGCGTGCATCACAGTACCTTGTTATAGGAGCAAAATGTCATGCCGCACTCAAAGGAAAGTTCTCTCCTGATATTGAAGACGTGAAAGCGGTTTCATTACCTATTCTTCGCCACCGTATCGTTCGTAACTACAGGGCAGAAGCGGATGGCGTGACGGTTGAGAAAATTGTGGCGGATTTGATTTGAGGGGAACTCGGGGGTGGGGGGATTCCAGGATTCCACAATTCCATTATTCCAAAATTCCAGGATTACATGTTAAGTGTATGCGTTTATGTTAACGCTTAATTTTAGCAGCCATTCAATTCAAGCGAGGCCATTCTTCTCCCGATAGTTCGGGACGATGACTCGGGACGATAACCCGGGACGATAACTCAGGACTTCATTCTTCAGCAAGTTCCAGGTTCTCCATTGCTACCTGTGCTCTGATATTTCCAAAGTTCACGTAAACAAGATCTTTTTTGATCTCTTCGACAATGCCGGCCTGATGTCCTTTCATCATTCGTACTTTCGATCCGATGCGAATTTCTTTACGCAGTTTATCTAAAAGCGCCTGACGTTTTTTTGCAAGCCGTTGTGGCGAATTCTCCTCGGCTTTCTTTTTCTTTTCGACCGTCATCGTGGCAACAAATTTTTTAATGACGGCTTTTTTGTCTTTGTTCTTTTCCCAATCTTCAGCCAGTGATTTCATTTTGCGACCCAGGTCAGCCAGCTTAACAAGCTCTTCTCTCTTAACTTTGTCGCGTTCCATTTTCTCATTGAGTTTTTTGGAAAGGGTTTCATATTTGTCTCCCGCTTCTTCAGTCTCTTCCTGTTTGTTTTTTAATTCGCGTAGCTCTTCTTCAATTTTATTTTTTTGTTGATGCAGGGTGCTCAGCATCGAATTGAGTTTTAATTTTTCGGTCTGCACTTTCTTCTTCGCCCTGGCTATAACATGCGAAGGGAGACCGATCCTTTCCGCGACTTCAAATGTGTATGAACTTCCGGGCTGACCGACAAGCAACTTGTATCGGGGTTGCAGTGTTTCGGGATCGAACAGCATCGAACCGTTTTCAACTCCGTCAAGTTTATCGGCTAAAAGTTTAATGTTTGTATAGTGAGTCGTGAATACTCCGAATGCTTTTCGTTTATTCAGTTCTTCAAGAACAACTTCCGCTATAGCGCCTCCTAATTCGGGGTCTGTTCCTGTGCCGAATTCATCTATTAAAATGAGTGAACGATTATTGGCGCCGCGTAAAAAGAAATTCATGCTGATCAGACGTGAACTGTATGTGCTGAGCGCGTTTTCGATTGACTGACTGTCGCCGATATCTGCCATGAAATGATTGAAGAAGCACATAGTAGATTTTTCTTCGGCAGGAATTAAGAGTCCGCTTTGCAACATTAACTGCAGCAACCCTACCGTCTTAAGAGTAATCGATTTCCCGCCGGCATTAGGACCGCTGATTATCAGAATGCGTTTATCCTGGTTTAAGATTATGTTCAGCGGAATAATTTCTTTTTTCAATTGCTTGTTTTGAAGATAGAGCAGGGGGTGAACGGCATTGTAAAGCTGAACCGTACTATTCTTGCTTAATTGTGGAAGCACTCCGTTAATGTCGGAGGCGAACATGGCTTTTGCCCGTATGAAATCAAGTTTGACAAGAAATGAATGATAAGAATTGACGAGTCCCGAATGCACTCTCAGTCGATCAGTCAGTTCCCGTAACAATCTTCTTACTTCATTTTTTTCATCCTGTTCCAATTCGGCAATTTCATTGTTGAGTCCGACCAGTAATTCGGGCTCAATAAAAATCGTTCTTCCGCTTTCACTTTTTCCGTGCGAAAGTCCGTTTACTTCCCTGCGATATTCCGACGGAACAGCAAGCACCCGCCTGTTGTTGTAAAAGTTCTCTTCATTTTCTCTCAGCCATCCCTTTTTCTTGAACTCTGCGATATAGGCACGGAATTTCCGGTCGGCATCTCTGCGTTTCGACGACAACTGATATCGAATGTCACGCAGTTCATCCGAAGCATTGTCCTTAACAATTGCATGTGCATCGATAATTTCGTTGATCAGATCGATGATCGAATTCGTAACCGGAATTCCTTCCGTCAACAGCAGCAGGTAAGGAAATGCGATTTCCCTTTCACGGAGGAATTTCAGAATGCCGTTAACGGTAATTGAGGCTGAACGAATAAGGCTGAACTGCACTTCGGACAACACCGATCCCGCTTTATTCAAAAGTTCCCCTTCATTTTCGAAGTCATCAAAGTAAGTATCAGGAAAATAGCCTTGTCCGGAAATGCTATGCCTGAATTCATTCGTCTGCCGCAATACTAGCATCAGTTCATCCCTGTTGGTAAATGGCTGCAGATTTTCGGCACTCTTCCGTGAAGACTGCGCTCTGCAGTAATTTGCAACCTTTTCACGAATCTTGTCGAATTCGAAAAGTTTTAAAGTATCATTTCCGTGGACTATCACTGTAATCTTTTCAGTGGCAAAGATATTGCGAATCTCTGATAAGTTCTCCATTGAATTATTTTGTATTTCCCAAAATATTCGCCTTATTTACTTTTCAAAAGCCCCCCTCAGCCGGGCATTGCGATTTACCATGAGAAGAATTCTGACGGCGCTATTTTTCCTGTTGACATTTCAGGTCATACAGGCCCAGCATACCATTAGCGGATTAATAACTGATAAAAAAGATAATTCCGTTCTGATCGACGGTGTTACGGTTTTTATACCTGAGTTTGACCGGATTGATGAGTCAAGAGAAGGAGGAACATACATTTTACGAAACATCGGAATCGGACTGGTACACGTACAGTTCAGTAAACAAGGATATTCCACAATTGTAAAGATTGTGAATACTGCAGACAGCGCCACGGTCGTAAATGTAGAAATGGAGCGTGATTATTCTCGGAGTGAAATTGTGAGTCCTACGACGACTTTTTTGAAATTACCCGGCAACACACCCTATAGTCTGGTGCAAAAAGATGCAAACCAACTGAGAAGAATGGGTAACATCAAATTAATGACATCACTTACCTATGAGCCGGGTATTGATGCCATTACAATCGGGCAAATCAGCAAACCGGTCATTCGCGGATTATCAGGTAGTCACATTCTGCTTGTTCAATCGGGCAGCCGCATTCTGACTAACCGTCTTGATGAACGTTACGATTACGAACTAACCGATAATGGTACTTCCGAAATTGAAATTGTAAAAGGTCCGGCATCGCTTCTGTATGGTGATAATGCCATGGGAGGAGTACTTATTTTTAAAGATGAGAAAATGCCGCCATTGGGAAATGTATCGGGTGATATTAATCTCTCTTATTTTTCTAGTACGGTCGGACTAAAATCGGATATCGGTGTAAAAGGCTCATCGAATAACGGACTGTTCTATGCAGTCCGCATCGGAGGATCTTCACAAACCAGTTATATACAGGGAGAAGGATTTGAAAAGAAAAAGAATACGGAAATAAAAAATTACGCCTATAACAGCGGTTCCGCTATGGCAGATGCGAAAGGAATTATCGGCATTTCAAAAAAGTGGGGGGAGACAAAAGTTGCCGTTACGTATTGGAAAAGACAAAGTGAATTGATTCAGTCATTCAGCGATGCTGAAATAGAACTCATGACAGAAAATGAAGAGAGAAACAGAAAGTCCATGACTCCTTTTATTGAACAGGAAGTTACTTTAGTGTCATCTCAAAGCACAATATTGGTAGGTAAGTCGAAGGTTGATGCGAACATTTCCTGGCAGTCGTACAGCAGGGATGGAAGTTACAGCACAAGTGCTACTAATTATGATTTTAAATATACAACTGATCCCGAAAAACAATCAGGTTTCATTTTTGGTACGCAGGGATATTTTCAGAATAAGGATTATACAGCCTATTATTCAATTTATCAGAGCAAACTTTTGAGCAATAGTCTCTATGTGCTTTACAGATACGATGCGAAGAAATTCAATGTGCTTGCCGGAGGCCGGTATGACATAAAGAATCTGACTACACCGTCTGAATCCTTGAACGAGGATTATAATTTGTTCAACGGTTCTGCGGGAATTGCCTGGCATCCGATCGATGTTATCACTGTAAAGTTTAACGGAGCAACCGGTAATTCCATTCCTGACGAGGAAAGATATTATTACAACAACATGTATTACGGTTACTTGTTTTCAAACGAAATAAATGAGGAGTCAAATTACCAGGGAGATCTTGGTTTTGAGTGGAGGCATCCGTATGTAACGGTTAACCTCGACGGATTTTATAACAGGATTACTGACTACAGTTATGCCGATACATCAAATGTTATTTCTCCTTCGGGTGAGCAATTCACACTTAAACAGAATGACGCAACAATTATGGGTGGAGAGGCCAACGCTTCAATTCATCCGCCATCAATTGAATGGGTAAATTTAAATCTGGGTTATTCAAATTTAAAGGGAGAATTCGTTGATTCAAAATTGTCACTGCCACGTATGCCTGCAGCGAAATTTGTTACTGCTTTACGATTCCAAAAGAAGAGAATGGATTACCTGTATAACAGCTTTATAGAAATAATGCTTCGCAGTTATATGAAACAGGATAATGTCTATGTCACAGAAACTCCGACCGATGGTTATTCTCTGCTTGACCTTAGAATTGGAGGATCCTTTCATTGGGGAATGCAATCATTTGATATTACTTTAGCGGTAAATAATATTCTTGATCAGGATTACTTTAGTCACCTTTCGCTCACAAAGAATATACTGCCCTCGCCGGTGGGTGAAATGGGTCGAAATGTAGCAGTGATGGTGAAGTTCCCATTCGGAATTGTGAATCAGAGGTGAATTTGAGTCGCTGAGCTCGCTTTTTAACTTTTTGATAGCATTTGAGGGACAATAATGTGTTTATATTTTCATTGTTATACTGACCTTGTTTCCGCAAATAGAAGGAACTTCGAGATCAATTTCACGTATCTTTACATCCGAAAATAATTAACTATGACAGAGACTGCATTAAAAAGAATTTTACCGGTAGTGTTTTTCAGCTTATTAGTAACTACCCCTTTCATTACATTTAGCCAGGGTTCAGACCAGAGCAAACTTGATTATGCAATGCAAATCATCAAGTATGCATATGTTGATACAGTTAATGACAAGAAGCTTACTGATGAAGCTTTGCGTGCAATGCTCAAGAGCCTTGATCCGCATTCGGTATACATTTCTCCCGAAGAATTGCGTGAAGCAAATGAACCTTTGGTAGGTAAATTTGACGGAATCGGAATTCAATTCAACATACATGAAGACACAATCATGGTAACCGCAACGATTCCGGGTGGTCCGTCGGAAAAGCTTGGTCTAAGAGCGGGAGACCGTATCGTGAAAATTGACGGAATCAATGTTGCGAACGCCAAGATCACGAATAATGACGTCTTAAAAAAATTACGCGGCGATAAGGGAACAAAAGTTACGGTTAGTATTTACCGGAGAGGGATGAGTGATCTGGTAGATTACACTATTACCCGTGATCAGATTCCTTTATTCTGTGTTGATGCAACATATATGATCCAACCCACGATCGGTTATATTAAAATCAGCCGGTTTGCAGATTCAGCTGTTGAGGAATTTGTTCGTGCCGCCGAGAGTCTGAAAAAGCAGGGAGCCACGAGTCTGATTCTGGATTTACAGGGCAATGGCGGTGGTTACCTCAACAGGGCTGTCGGATTAGCCGATGAATTTTTGGGTGATGGTAAGAAGATTGTTTTCACAAGAGGCAGAACTAGTCCGCCAGAAGACTATAATGCATCGTCAATCGGAAGCTGGGAAAAAGGAAAAGTCGCTATACTGATCGATGAGTCATCTGCTTCGGCAAGTGAAATTGTATCGGGTGCTGTTCAGGACTGGGATCGCGGATTAATCATCGGCCGCCGATCATTTGGAAAAGGTCTTGTACAAAAGCCCTATCAGTTGCAGGATGGCTCAGTAATGCGTCTGACGATCGCTCATTATTATACTCCTTCGGGTAGAAATATTCAAAAGCCATATGAGCTGGGCGACGATTCGGAATATGACTTAGACATTAGTAATCGCTTTAAACACGGAGAGTTGTTTTATAAAGACAGCATTCATTTTGATGATACAACAACGTACTTCACAAGCGGTAAGCGAATCGTTCGCGGCGGAGGCGGAATCATGCCTGATTTATTTGTGCCGCTTGATACGACTATGAATACTCAGTATTACAGTGATCTGCTCAGGAAAAATGTATTGAATGATTTCACGATCAGCTATACCGATAACAGGCGAAATGAGTTG
>CAZAON010000297.1:0-3251 GCA_964486655.1 uncultured Flavobacteriales bacterium | reverse complement strand
GGTTACGAACGTAAGCGCGGAAAACTTTCGGAACTCAATAATCTCCTTCGTGGAAAATCCATGGACAGATTCTCCGTTGCCTTCGGTGACTTATCTGTTTTAAAGGATGTCAGATATGTAATCACGCTAGATGCCGATACTTTGTTGCCAAGAGGAGCCGCATGGAAAATGATCGGTACTATTGCCCATCCATTAAACAAAGCTTTCTACGATGAAAAGAAGAAACGTGTAACCAAGGGATATGGTATTCTTCAGCCGCGTGTATTGATGAGTTTGCCCGATGCGAACAGTTCGATCTACGCAAAATTAAACGGGAATGAACCCGGAATTGATCCTTACACCAGGGCGACTTCCGATGTATACCAGGATCTATTCGGCGAAGGTTCTTTTATTGGAAAAGGAATTTATGATGTCGATATTTTCGAAAAATCAATTGCCGGCAAATTTCCTGAAAACAGGATTCTTAGTCATGATCTTCTCGAAGGTTGTTATACAAGATCAGGACTTATCAGTGATGTGCAGTTGTTCGAAAAACATCCTACCAGCTACAGTGCCGATGTGAAAAGAAGAATCAGGTGGACAAGAGGCGACTGGCAGATCGCTCTATGGTTCACGCCCTTCGTAAAAGTTGAGAGTAGAAAATGGAAAAGAAATCCGTTGTCTTTATTATCTCGATGGAAAATATTTGATAATATTCGTCGCAGTCTTGTTCCAATCGCCTTGACAATTTTAATAATAGTCGGTTGGATGTTTTTAAGTTCACCTCTCTACTGGACTATAGCAGTTACAGGCATAATAATAGTTCCCGTCATGATAAATGCTATCTGGGATTTTTTAAATAAGCCAAAGGAGATTTTACTAGTACAACACCTGATTATTTCAAGCCGTCAGGTTGGGAATCTCATTACGAAAATTTTATTCAATGTAATTTGTTTTCCATACGAAGCCTATTATACGTTCACCGCGATTTGTAAGACAGGGTGGAGGATGATTGTTACAAAAAGAAAACTTCTTGAATGGAATCCATTTGCCAATGAAGAAAGCAAAAAGAGTCATGGAATTATAGGGTCTTATTCTATGATGTGGTTCGAGATTTTATTATCTGTCGGTTCGGCATACTATTTTATAAATTTTGCTCCCGATAAATTTTTTATCGCAATGCCTGTTTTATTGCTATGGTTTTCCGCGCCGGCAGTAACATGGTATATAAGCAGGCCGGTTAAGAGCCGTGATTCAAAACTGTCAACCGAACAGAATTTTTATCTGCTGAATATCGCGAGAAAAACCTGGAGCTATTTCGAGCGGTTTGTGACTGAAAGTGAAAACTGGCTTCCTCCTGATAATTACCAGGAAAAACCGGTAGAGGCAATTGCACATCGCACTTCCCCTACTAACATCGGACTTGCATTGCTTTCCAACCTGAGTGCATATGATTTCGGTTATCTGACAATCGAAAGACTGATTGAGCGGACAAACAATACGATGAATACGTTGTATAAGCTGGAAAGGTATAATCAGCATTTTTACAACTGGTACGATACGATCTCATTGCAGCCGTTATTGCCAAAGTATATTTCAACAGTCGATAGCGGAAATCTCGCCGGGCATTTAATAACGTTACGGCAGGGACTTTTGGAATTACCACATAAAAGTATTTTTAATCCGAAATTATTCGAAGGCTTAGGTGATACTTTAAGAGTTTTTTCAGGATATGCAGGAGAGGGACATGCTGTTTTTCTGAAGGAATTTAAAAGGGAGCTTGATGGTTTTGTAAAATCAGGATCACATAAGCCTGAGGACATCCGGTCGATGACGGAAAAGCTTGCCGGTAAATTTATTTCCGGTATTCAGAATATTTCAGCGGAGACTGATTCGGAAATGGAATGGTGGAAAGGCAGACTGGAAAATGAGATAATGGAAATATTAAGTGATGTAAAAATTCTCGAAGCATGGCACTTGCTTTCTGAAGCACCATCACGTTTTTCCGAAATTGCCGATAAAAATAAAATTCCGACGTTAATTGAGTTAAAAAATTTCGCAATTGAAATTGAGAGTGAAATTAATTTACTCCGATCAAACGAAAATACCAATGCCGACAACGAGTGGCTTACATCATTCACAGATTCTGTAATCAGAACGGGAAAGATTGCCGCGGACAGAATTGAAATTATCGAAAAGCTCAGCAATCAATGCAATGAGCTTGCAGATATGCAATGGGACTTTTTGTATGATAAAACGAGACACCTGCTTACAATTGGTTATAAAGTGGACGATCATCATTTCGATCCGAGTTTTTATGACTTACTCGCTTCCGAAGCCCGTTTATGCACTTTCGTTACAATTGCTCAGGGAAAATTACCTGAAGAAAGCTGGTTTTCACTCGGCAGATTGCTGACCAATGCAAGCGGTGATCCTATTCTCCTCAGCTGGAGCGGATCCATGTTTGAATATCTGATGCCATTGCTCGTAATGCCAACGTATGAAAATACTTTGCTTGATCAGACATATAAAACATGTGTCGAAAAGCAAATTGAATATGGTAAATTGAGAGATGTGCCTTGGGGAATTTCCGAATCAGGATACAACATGGTGGATACTCATTCGAATTATCAGTATTCGGCATTTGGAACTCCCGGTTTGGGCTTGAAGCGCGGACTTGCGGATGAACTTGTAATCGCTCCTTATGCATCTGTTATGTCTCTGATGGTAGAGCCTGAAAAAGCGTGTCTCAACATGCAGCGTATATCGGAAAAGGGATTTGAAGGAAGACACGGTCTGTATGAAGCGATCGATTATACGCCTTCCAGACTGGCTCGTAAACAGACACATGCTTTGATTCAGTCATTCATGGCACATCACCAGGGAATGTCGCTTTTGTCACTGGCATATTTATTACTCGACAGGCCAATGCAAAAAAGATTTATCGCAGAACCGCAATTTAAAGCTACTTTACTTTTATTACAGGAGCGTATTCCTAAAACAACTTCTTATTTCTCTTATACTGCTGATGTTTCTGAAGTCGCTCATTCTACGAGCGGATCAGAAGTCAGAGTTATCAATACTCCGAATACTCCATTTCCTGCAATTCAGTTATTGTCAAACGGTAAATATCATCTAATGATAACGAATTCCGGAGGCAGCTACAGTAAATGGAAAGATATAGCCGTTACACGCTGGCGCGAAGACAGTACATGCGACAACTGGGGAACATTCTGTTATATAAGAGATCTGGAGAGCGGAAATTTCTTTTC
>CAZAON010000296.1:0-14463 GCA_964486655.1 uncultured Flavobacteriales bacterium | reverse complement strand
GTCTATGATTTGGAAAAATGCTTACCGGCTGCGGCTTTTGAGCCTGACCACAATGACAGAGCTTTCAGAGGCCGGAAGAGCGGTTTTTGTAACCGGAAAGAAGGATTTATGAATTAAAACATCTGATTACCATGGCTTTGTGAACGTGGTTAGTTCCATTTCAATCATTACCTTTCGAAAAAATACTGTATGAATTTTCTCGCTCAACTTGTAATAAGCGCACTTGCGGTGATAATTACCTCATTATTATTACCGGGCGTAGATATTGACAATGCAATTACCGGCGTCCTTGTGGCCGCTGTACTTGCAGTACTCAATTCAATCATAAAACCCTTATTGGTTATACTTACCATACCAATTACCATTTTTACATTCGGATTATTTCTGCTGGTCATTAATGCAGCAATGATTCTACTGGCAAGCAAAATTGTACCCGGATTTCATGTCGATGGATTTTGGACAGCGCTTTTCTTCAGTATAATTCTTTCTCTTGTTATGTCGATATTCAATGCGATGAACAGGAAAAATGAAAATTGAAAATAAAATAAATTTATTTCAACCTGATATCCTTTGCATTCAGCTGAATATTTGTGCGGCCGTTAAAATTGTTTTCTTCAATCGAATAACAAATATCAAAAGGAATTTTTCTTGAAACGAGGGAATACATATTCCCCATTTGAAAACCAATGCCGTCAAAACCGAATCGTGTTGTTTCGTCTTCTGCGAGATTTAATTTGAGGTGATTGTTGCCGACGATTCTTGACATTCCGGTATCACGTACATTTTCAGTCATAAAAACGGGATTCATATTACCGGGACCGAATGGCGATAATTGTTTCAAAACACTATAAAAAGAAGGCGTGATCTCACTGAAAGTTATTTTCGCATCAATTTCGATTTCTTGAATTAGCATATGATCCTCGATTGTCTCCTGAACAATTTCTTCAAACCGTTCTATAAATCGTTCCACATTTTCAAGTTTCATTGTTAATCCGGCCGCATACATATGACCACCGAATTGCTCCAGCAAATCGCTGCATGATTGAATCGCATTATAAATATCAAAATCCTTTACCGAACGTGCCGATCCCGTAGCCATTCCGTTTGACTCTGTAAGAATAATTGTGGGACGGTAATAGCGATCAGTTAGTCTTGACGCGACAATTCCGATTACACCTTTATGCCAACTGCTGTTAAACAGAACCGTTGATTTTTTCTTATTGAAATGAGGGTCCTGAAGAATTGTATTTAAAGCTTCCTGGGTAATTTTTACATCAAGATTTTTGCGTTCATCGTTATGTTCCTTTATGCGAATGGAATTAGTGTTTGCATCGGTAACATTTCCGGAGATGATGAGATCAACTGCATGACGGGCATCGTGAATTCTTCCGGCTGCATTAATGCGAGGGCCCAGGATAAAAACAAGATCGTTAATATTCAAATTATAATGTGGAATTCGTCTGCCGTCGGGGAATTCGTCAAAGAAAACCGGGACTTTTTCCATTTCTAAAATCGCCCGGAAACCGGGACGCGCATGATAATTCAGACGTTTTAGTCCGTAATAAGCTAAAATTCGGTTCTCTCCGATAATAGGCACAATATCGGCTGCAGTACTGACAGCGACGAGGTCTAAATATTTTTCTACTTCAGAAAAAGGAATATTATTCTTCTGAGCATAAGCTGAAATTAATTTGAATCCGATACCACAACCGGACAATTCCTTGAAAGGATAATTATCGTCATTACGCTTCGGATCAAGAACAGCGACTGCATCGGGTAACACATCTCCCGGACGATGATGGTCACAAATAATGAAATCGACACCCAATGATTTTGCCAGTTCAATTTTATCGACTGATTTAATTCCGCAGTCGAGTGCGATTACCAATGTGAAATTATTAGCCGCAGCATATTCGATTCCCTGCGTTGAAATTCCATATCCTTCCTTGTAGCGATCGGGCAAATAGTAATCGATCTTATCATAAAAAGTGTGAAGGAAAGAATATACCAATGCGACAGCAGTTGTACCGTCAACATCATAATCTCCGTAAATCAAAATCTTCTCACCTGTCTTAACTGCTTTCTCCATTCTGGAAAGAGCTTTGTCCATGTCCTGCATGAGGAAAGGATCATGAAGATCGTCGAGACTTGGACGGAAAAAACTTTTTGCCTCTTCGAAACTTTTCACTCCACGTTGAACCAATAATTGCGCGAGTGTCTTTCCAATATTCAGTTGGGAAGACAAGGACTCAATCAATTGTCTGTCACCCGAAGGTTTCAGGCTCCATCTTTTCTCACGTATTTCGAGCTCAATCATTGCAATGCAAGTTATATAAAAAGCATGGAGATATTAACCGCTTATAATAGAAGAAATGGTAACTACGAAACGCTGAATCAGGGGAGTTTATTTCAGAGTGCCGGTAGCTCAATAAAATGTTGCTGCAAGTTAGTATTCGAAAAAACGAAATAGCGTGTTTTTATTAAAATTATTCAACAATTAAGGCTGAATAAGTCAGTAATTATTCGTCATCTTCCAATATAGATTCGTTTTCGGCATCAGAATTCAGGTTCCTGCCGGCAACTGTAATTACGATTTCACCTTTAATAGCCTTTGAGGAAAAATGACTGTGACATTGGCGAAGTGTGCCTCTGAAATTTTCCTCGAACATCTTCGAAATTTCCCTGGAAACACAAGCGCGGCGCTCTTCCCCGAAAACAGTGATCATTTGGTCCAATGCCTTTAAAAGCCTGTGAGGAGATTCATAAAAAATCATAGTCCTGTCTTCCCCCCGTAAATTTTCAATTCTGGTCATCCTGCCTTTTTTCTGAGGAAGAAATCCTTCAAAGCAAAAGCGGTCGGATGGCAAGCCTGAATTGACCAAGGCGGGAACAAATGCTGTGGCTCCGGGCAATGTTTCGACTTCCACGCCCTGCTTTATGCACTCTCTAACCAATAAGAATCCGGGGTCGGAAATGCCGGGAGTACCCGCATCCGTTATCAGGGCAATATCCTGACCGGTGGCTATCTGACTCACAAAATCCTCGACAACTTTATGCTCATTGTGCTGATGAAACGAACGCATTTTTGTCTCTATCCCGAAATGTTTCAAAAGATGACCGCTTGTGCGTGTATCTTCGGCTAAAATCAAAGTCACCTCTTTCAACATTCTAACGGCACGAAAAGTCATGTCTTCAAGATTGCCGACGGGAGTTGGGACCAGGTAGAGTTTTGACATGGCCGAAAGGTACGAATTGATTGCAGAAGAAGTCAACGCAATAGTTATGCATTCACCGCAATCAAAACAATATAAGCTAACACGATGAATTATACGAAACGACGCTCAAC
Organism: uncultured Flavobacteriales bacterium; assembly: GCA_964486655.1. Classification (GTDB taxonomy): domain Bacteria; phylum Bacteroidota; class Bacteroidia; order AKYH767-A; family 2013-40CM-41-45; genus JADKIH01. The sequence continues at coordinate 11,117 of CAZAON010000296.1, read as the reverse complement.
AACTTCCATAAAGTGTTTTGCAACAGGAATTGTATCCCAGTGATTTGCAACCGCAATCTGCTTTATTGATTGCTTTGCTAAATCGGCCGACGCACAACTATTAAGTTCGCTCACGAACTGAGTATATTTTTGTGAGTCGCCGTGAAAAAGCTGGTTAATGAATTGAAATTTTTCGTTTATCCCAATTGCCGCATTTATATCTTTCACCGGTAATTTAATATTATCCGAAAATCTTTTTTGTTCAGTCCCGGCAATTTTATCACCAATAGTCGGTGATTCGGTAAATTTTCCGGCAACTGTTTGCCTAACCTCATTCACCGGATGATTATCAATGGCAGCGATGGGTTGCCGGGTTTGAGTCTGCGTATTGGATTCGCTCACCTGTTGTTGAACCGAAACAGGTGTCTCAGGTATTTCATTCACGGTAACAACCGGTTCAGAAATTTGAGCCACAGGATTTTGTACAGTTGAAGGAACCGGCTGAATGATAGTTTGAGCCGACGGTTGATTTACATTTTGAGCAACTTCCGATGCCTGATGCTTGAATTTCTGTTCATTAGCATAATGAATTTCATTCATCAATTGAATGGCATTCTCATTACCAAGCTGCAATGCTACTTCATAGAGCTTCCTCAGATGCTGTAAAAATGCCTCCATTTCAGAGGCGGGAATTGCCGAATTATGCATCATCATTGAACGATGCATGTCTCTTAATTTTTCGGTTTCAAGAATGATTTGTTGATGTAGGAAAGGAATTTGCATGACTGTATAACGTAAGATTTTGAAAGATGTTTTAGCGAAGATGTTAGATTTTAGATGTTAGATGCTTTCATGGAAAATATGACCTGGCCTCAGATATCTTATATCTAATATTTAAAAAAGATCAAAACTCTCTGAATTTTGGCAAATGCCGGCTTACCGGGTTTTTGAACAAGGCTATTTACACCTGAAATTTATCCGCAACCAAATCGTACTTTTACGGCCGATAATAATCCTATGTTTTCAGAACTATATAAAGACGGAAGTCCTAAAAAAGGGCATATCGAACTCATTTGCGGATCCATGTTTTCGGGAAAAACCGAAGAACTTATCCGACGCCTCAAACGCGCTAAAATTGCCAAACAGAAAGTCGAGATTTTCAAACCCCGTATTGACACCAGGTACGATGAGACAAATGTTGTTTCTCACGATGCCAATTTTATTCACTCAACACCCGTTGAGTCTTCATCGCAGATCCTGTTACTTGCAAATGATGTAGATGTGGTTGGAATTGATGAAGCTCAGTTCTTCGACGAGGAACTTACTTCTGTTTGTCAGTCACTGGCCGACAGAGGAATGCGTGTTATCATAGCCGGATTGGACATTGACTATCTTGGAAGACCATTTGGCTGTATGCCGGCTTTACTTTCTACAGCTGAGTATGTGACAAAGGTTCACGCAATATGCATGAAGTGTGGCGACCTGGCGCACTATTCACATCGCATCGTTGAAGGATCGACGAGAATTTTATTGGGTGAACAGGAAAGTTACATTCCTTTATGCCGCACCTGCTTTAACAGGGAGTTAGTGAAGAAAAATGATTGATGGTTTTTATACGATGGAAGAGATTGCCGCTATGGTCAGCGGCGAACTCATTATTAACGCTCCTCTTGATGACAGGGTCAGCGACTTAATTACAGACAGCCGAAAAATAAATCATACTTCCGGATCGCTGTTCTTTGCAATTGCCGGTGAACGCCACGATGGTCACCGGTTTATTGGAGACCTTTTTAACGAAGGTGTACGGAATTTTGTCATTACTGAAAGGGATTCAATCAACGGTTTCGCGGGGAATTTCATTTTAGTTGATGATTCGTTAGTCGCATTACAAAAACTCACTGCGGCTCATCGAAAAAAATTCTCCATTCCTGTTATAGGTGTAACGGGAAGTAACGGAAAGACGATTGTAAAAGAATGGATCTATCAGTTATTACGACCTGATCACAATATCGTTCGCAGTCCTAAAAGTTATAATTCACAAATCGGAGTACCACTCTCTGTATGGAGAATGAACTTCGATCATCAGCTTGCCGTTTTTGAGGCCGGAATTTCAATGCCGGGCGAAATGTCAAACCTCGAAGAAATTATTAAACCTTCGATCGGAATTTTCACCAATATCGGAAGTGCGCATGATGAAAACTTCGGAAGTGAAGAAGAAAAAATCACCGAGAAATTAAAGTTGTTCGAGAATTGCAGCATTCTGATTTATTGCCGTGATTATCCATTGTTGTTATCAGGAATTACCGAATACCAGAAAAGTCATCCCGGACTGAAATTATTTTCATGGTCGAGAAAATCGAAAGCCGATTTACAGATTGGACGTATTACGAAGAATGGAGATGAAACGGAAATACAGGCAGTTTATCAGAACGACTTTATTAATATCAGAATTCCGTTTACCGACGATGCTTCCATCGAAAATGCCATTCTTTGCTGGGCATTGATGCTTCATCTTGAGGTTCCGAAAGAAATAATTTCAGAACGAATGATGTTTTTAAGTCCGGTCGCGATGCGCCTGGAAATGAAAAACGGTATCAATAACTGCTCTGTAATTAATGACAGTTATAATTCTGATATAGGTTCTCTGACTATTGCGCTTGATTTTCTCAATCAACAGAAACAGCATGCGCGAAGGATGATCATTTTGTCTGATATTTTACAGAGCGGAAAAAATGAGGAAAATCTATACAAAGAAGTTGCCCGTCTGCTTGAGGCAAGAGGAATTGATTCACTGATAGGTATCGGTCCGGCCATAAGCAGACAGAGTTCATTGTTTCATCTTGAAAAGAAATTTTACCAGTCGACAGATGATTTTCTGGCCGACTTTTCTCCCACCGATTTTCGGGAATCTACAATATTACTGAAGGGAGCCCGGCCGTTTGGATTCGAAAAAATCAGCAAGATTCTTCAACAGAAAGCGCATGAAACCGTTTTAGAAATCAACCTGAATTCTATCGTTCATAATCTGAATTATTATCGTTCAAGATTAAAGCCAAAGACGAAGATCATGGCGATGGTAAAAGCCACATCGTATGGCAGCGGAAGTTTTGAGATTGCGAATGTGTTGCAGTTTCATCATGTCAATTACCTGGCGGTAGCATACACGGATGAAGGAGTTGAACTGCGAAAGGCGGGAATTACATTGCCTATCATGATCATGAATCCGGAACTGATGAGTTTTGAATTAATGATCCGTTATAAACTCGAACCGGAGATTTACAATTTCAGGTTACTCAACCAATTATTCGATGTATTAAAAAAGCATGACGGAGATCCGTTTAAGATTCATATAAAACTTGACACCGGTATGCATCGTCTCGGATTCGGGGAAGAGGATATGAATCAGCTAGTGGTAAGACTGAATAATAACAAAAACATACATGTTCAATCAATATTCAGTCACCTGTCATCGAGTGATGAAGCTGAACATGACGGTTTCACTAACATGCAGCTGCAAAAATTCAAAAGTATGAGTGCGGCAATAACGGATAATCTTACTTATCCCGTGATGAAACACATTCTCAATTCCTCGGGCATTCTTCGATTCAACGAAGCGCAGTTTGATATGGTGAGAATTGGCATTGGACTGTACGGATTTTCTTCGACACCTTACGAACAACATCACCTGCAACAGGCTGCGACCCTGAAGACAACAATTTCTCAGATAAAAAGTGTTCCTGCCAATGAAACCATTGGATACAACCGGAAAGGAAAATTAAAAAGGGATTCACTTATTGCGACGGTTGCAATCGGATATGCAGATGGTGTAAGCCGTAGACTCGGCAATGGCATCGGCAAAATGTTAGTGAACGGGAAACTGGTTCCTATCATCGGTAATGTTTGCATGGACATGTGTATGCTTGACATCACTGATGTTCCGGCACGCGAAGGAGATGAGGTAATTGTATTTGGTACTGAACATCCGGTAACAACAATGGCCGAAGCAATCGGAACTATTCCATATGAGGTGCTGGTGAATGTTTCGCAGAGGGTGAAGAGGGTGTATTTCCAGGAGTAGCAGTTAGTAGTTAGTCTTGAGTCTTGAGATTTTAGCGTTTAACGAAGTCAATCGCCCTTCACACCAAACGTTTCTTGCAATACCTCCACCAGGCGATGACTTCGTTCGCATCGCATCAAGTTACATGCATCACATTCCAATCTTGCCAGCCGACGGTTCAGCGAAGTCTATCGCCCTTCCTGCAAATCGTTTCTTGCAATACCACCTCCAGGCGATGACTTCGTTCGCCACGTTTTCCCAATAAAAGTTCCCTATTATATTGGTTGTAATCAATTTTAACAACCCAGTCCTTTGCATCATGACATCGGGATGTAAAATCGACAAGCAGGATGCTAATTACTTCATGACTTTTACCATTGTGCAATGGCTGAATATTCTTGAAGAATACAAGCATAAGATGATAATATGCGATAGTTTAAATTATTGTGTCAAAGAAAAAAATCTCGAAATCTATGCATATGTTATCATGAGCACACACATGCATCTATTCGCTAAAAGCAGGCAAAATGATCTCAGCGGATTTGTCCGCGATTTTAAAAAGTTTACTGCCAATGAACTTATCAATTCTTATCTCGAAAGAAATGATGAAAAGAGTAAAGACATATTAAACAGATTCGCATTTGCAGCGAATAAACATTCACGGAATAAGAAGCATCAGGTATGGATGCAAAATAGTTATCCAGAAGAAATATACAGTCCCAAATTTACCTTACAAAAGGTTAGATACATTCACAAAAATCCGGTAGTCGCTGGAATTGTCGACAGGCCACAGGATTATTTTTTTAGCAGTGCGGTTGATTATTTTGGGGGAAAAGGTCCGGTTGAAGTGACTATGTTGAATTTGCAAAATTTGATGGGGTGAAGGTCGAGTATTAATTTTTTACGAAACGTGGGCTATAACGAACGAAGTCATCGCCTTAGGAAGGTATTGCAAGAAACTATTTGCCAGGAAGGGCGATAGACTTCGCTGAACCGTCGGCTGGCAAGATTGGAATGTGTTGCATGTAACTTGAGTTGGGGCGAACGAAGTCATCGCCTGGGGGAGATAATGCAAGAAACTATTTGCAGGAAGGGCGATAGACTTCGCTGAACGCGAACGAAGTCATCGCCTGGAGGTGGTATTGCAAGGAACGATTTGCAGGAAGGGCGATAGAAATCGCTGAACGTGAAGGGAAGGTCAAGACTCAGGACTAACGAGTCAAGACTACTAAAAGAATCTCGGCATCTTATTATAATTCTTCTTCCTCTGCCCCTTCTGTACGTAGGTCACATAGGTAAAGTTCACTTCAAAAGCGTTTGCAGAACCAGCCAGATTGCTCAAAGTGCTTGCGTTAATGTCGTAACTGAGGCCTAATCCGACTGTGTTATATTCAAAACGTGCCTGAACAATATATGCGTCTTTCCATCTGTAATATAATCCGCCATAGAAATATGCCTCTTTCATGTAATTCGTATAGCGTGATTTGAATTTTACTTTATTCTTTAATGCCGCACCAAACATTAATTCCTGTTGCTCACCCTGCATCATGTAGAGGATGCGCGGATTTAGCCATGTAAAGTCTTTCGCAACTTCTATTTCAGCACTGGTGTGAAGATTTAATCTTTGACGAAGAGGCGTTTCAGTTCTTGTATAAAAACTCACATTCGGACTACCTATATGTTGCATTGAAGCTCCGATATTAAATGAGCTTGATCCATCAGGCACATAGTAGTATAACAAGCCGGCATTCAAATCAAGATAATTTACACTTGGTAATTGAACCGATTCTCCCGGCATCGAAGGATCAAAACTATCACCATTCCACTGGTTATCCCATGTAGCTTTGGTTAAATCAATATTCTGAGTATTTAATCCGCCCTGAAATCCCAAACTGAGGAAATGATTACTTCCACCATCCATCGCGGTAACGAATGAAAGGGATGCTTCAAGAATTGTATTTTTAAATCCGGCTTCTCCCGCCTTATCCTGGTAAATCATTCCGCCAATACCAAAAAATTTATTCTTTAACTGCGGCTTGCCGATTGGCGCATCGGCTGAAATATGAATCGTCTTAAATCCATTTCCAATTCCTGACCATTGAGAACGGTATGAATTGCTGATCCTAGCCAATCCATCGAACACACCGGTAAAAGCCGGATTGAGTTGCAAGGGAGTATAACTGTATTGTGAAAAATGAGGATCCTGCCCATAACTATTGCCTTCAGCGCATAGCATTAGTGCGATGATTAATGGTACCGGAAACAAAAATTTTCGTAAAGAAAATTTTAACATGCTTAGCGTATGAGTGTAATGGTTCCTGATAATGTTTGTGTCTCTTTGTTTTCGTAATTTACTGTAACTACATAAGTGAATACACCCGGATCGAGTTCTTCTCCTTTGTAAGTACCATCCCAACCTGAATTCTGATCTGTTGTTTCAAAAACTTTTTCACCCCAACGATCAAAAATAGTAAGTCTTAATCCGTACAGGTTGTTACCTCTTACAAAAACTTTATCATTCGAACCATCTCCATTGGGTGAGAATGAATTTGGAACAAATAAATTATTATCCTGAAGTATTGTAATTGTAACCTGTCTTATTGCTGTACAACCTGATGAATCTGTAATTAGCACCGTATACGTAGTAGTCTTTTTTGGTGTAGCTATCGGATTAGATGATGTAGCTGAGTCCAATCCTGTTGCAGGAGACCAGATATACGATGCTCCGCCACTTGCAAACATGTGGTAAGACTCTCCGAATCTCATGGATGTATCCGGACTTGCAATTGCATTCGGAATATAGCTTACGCTGACTTCCGAATATTTATAAATGGTATCTGACCCGTATTGATTCGTAACAACTAACTGAACATCGTACTGACCATCGAATTCATAACAAACCGTTGGTGATGCAGATGTATCGTGATCAGGAGTTGCTCCCGGGAAATACCAGTCGTAAGAAAGAATTGGTCCGTTCTGAGAACTGTCTGTAAACTGAACACACTTTTGAGGACAGAACGAAGTAGGCACACTGTAAAAATCAGCAATTGGCTTCGGACATGTATCAACCTGCATATAGGTTGTTTTTGTCAATGTATCGGAGCCATACTGATTGAAAACTATAAGTGTCACGTCATAAAATCCCGGAGTCAGATAACAAATTTGTGGCGGTGTAGGTGAGGTACTGGAAACAGGAACACCACCCGGGAACGACCAGAACCATTGAGTCGGGCCATCTGTACTTAGATCCGTGAAATTTGTACATGTCATTTCGCATATAACTGAATCGCTGACGGTGAAATCGGCTGTTGGAACGGTACAGGGATTAACTACAATTGTAATAGTCGCTGAATCTATTCCGCCTCCGGTACTAACTACCATTTTTGCTATATAAGTACCAGGGTTAGGATAACAGATTCCTGTGGGATTCCTCTGCGACGAAGAAGAAACCGAAGCACCCGGAAAAGTCCATAAATAAGAAGCAACCGGACCAACAGAGTCGGCAAAGAAATCAATACAGTCATTTACACAAATATCCGTATCGCTTGCACTGATGTTAGCGACAGGTGCGCCCAATTGAAAAACGATGATACTGTCAATGGCAACTGATGGATTTGTTCCCTGTCCTCCATTATCATTTACCCATCTGAAACCGATTTTAGCATTTGGAATATTAGCAGAGACTGATGGTAGTAAAATGGAAAATTGCTCCCATTGGTAAGAGGCCGCACCACATGTATTTTGTGAACGAAGTGAATCTGCTATGGCCGGAAGCCATGTTGATCCATCAAAGAATTCAACCTGCATATCATCACTGAAAAGGTTTCCGTCAGCATTTTCTATAAAATTAAACACAAGCAAATTTTGCGTCTGACCTGTCATTGCAAATGGCGGTGATTCGGCTCTTGCATTTGTCTGAACCGCATTTTGAAATCCGCCCGCATCATACACCGCTCCACAATCTCCGTTCGGACAGAGAATAGCTGCATTCGGAGAGTTATCAACGTTACCGATATGAAGTGTGCGATCCGTATAAACAGGATTCGTATGACAACCGGGAACAGCACAAGATCCAACAGGAAGGCCGGGTTCAGTTGCACTTATATACCAGACATTCGCCGCAGTGTCATTGATTCCGAATAACGTTACCGTCCATGTACCATTAGATGTAACATAATTATGAGCCGGATTACCCTGATCACAACCTCCTACAAATGTATTTCCAAAAGTCTCAACGAAAATGGGCGTTTGAGTATACCCATAGTCCGGAAAGCTCATGGAAACGATTACACATAAGAGTATTCGGCAGATATAAGCCTGAATGTATTTTTGAAACATAATTTCTGAAAAGCGAAACAATTTACAACTATTTTGGAAAAACAACATAGGTCTACTTAACGATCTGATCAACAAACTTGTACAGATTGAATGAGGGCTTATTTATGGCATTTGCAAGATTATCTTTCACCTGTTTTCGGCTTAAATCGCTCATACGATGGTTGCGAATGATCTGGTACGCCTTTTCTGCAAGTAAATAAATTTTCTTCTCATTGAACTTTTCCGATTTACGGTGAAGGGAAATTTGTTCGAAAAGTGCGGGAACACCTTCTCCGGAAACAGCCATGGTATTGATGACCGGTATCTGCCAGTCACTTTGTATTCGGCCCATAAGCATGTTTTTGAGATTAGCGGTCAAAGCAGCCGCACCTTCACGATCAGATTTGTTGACGATGAAAATGTCTGCAATTTCCATGATTCCCGACTTCATGGCCTGAATGTCGTCGCCCGATTCGGGTACAAGCACCACTAATGTCGTATCGGCCAGTCCGGCTATTTCTACCTCCGACTGCCCTACCCCTACCGTTTCCACAAGAATATAGTCGAAATCTGAAGCACGAAGAATGTCTGTTATCTCAATTATTTTTTCCGATAATCCGCCCAACGAACCCCGCGTCGCCACTGATCTGATGAAGACATTCTCATTATTGAAATGCTCCGACATACGAAGACGATCGGCCAGTAAAGAACCGTAATTAAAAGGGGAGGTCGGATCAACGGCAACAACGGCAACTTTCTTATTGAGACTTAAAATATGCCTCAGAAAAGAATTGATGAGAGAACTTTTTCCGGCGCCGGGCGGACCGGTAATTCCGATAACAGGAACGTCCCTGACACTGATTCCTCTCAACAATTCGCTTGAGCCGGGCATATCGTTTTCCACGATAGTTATTGCCCGTGCGAGAATTTTCTTGTCGCCCGCTGAAATTGCGGAAATCATTTTATCGAAATTGCTGTCCATTATATTCGTCCGCAAAGAAACAAGAATAGTATTGCTTAGAAAAGCAGGAACAGAAATATACCTAACTTGCGGGGGTTAATAAGTTATTTCATTCCTAATTAAAAAAATAGAGAATGAAATAATCCGCCCTGGCGGATCTTGTTTAGACCGGCATTAACTCAAGAATGTTTGACATATGATCAGGCTAACCGCCGTAATTATTACATTTAATGAAGAACGAAACATCGCAAGGTGTTTAGAATCGCTACAGGATCTTGCCGATGAAATAATCGTTGTGGATTCAGGCTCGACCGACCGGACGAAGGAAATTTGCGATAAGTATAAAGTAAAGTTTTTCGAACATGCTTTTAAGGGTCATATTGAGCAGAAGAATTATGCCTGTTCGCTGAGTACGAATGAGCATATCATTTCGCTTGATGCCGATGAAGCATTATCGCCAACGTTAAGAAACGAAATTCTGAAACTAAAATCAGACTGGTCGAAAGACGGATATATGGTAAACCGTCTGACGAATTATTGTGGTCAGTGGATAAGGCATTGTGGCTGGTACCCTGACAGGAAAATGAGGTTGTTTAAAAAAGGTAAGGGGGAATGGACGGGATTTAATCCGCATGACAGATTGCAATTGCATAATGCGGAAAACTACAGCAGACTTAATGGAGATTTATTGCATTACTCTTATTATTCGATTGAAGATCATTTAGTGCAGGTAAATAAGTTTACGACGATAGGTGCGGAAGTGGCATATAAAAACGGTGAAAGAGCATCGCTACTGATGCTGGTATTCAAACCGGTTATTCGATTTATCAGGGATTATATTATTCACCGCGGATTTATGGATGGATATTATGGATTTGTGATTTGCAGAATTTCGGCACATGCGACATTTATCAAGTATGTAAAGTTGTACAGACTTCAAAAAAAGCAAAATTGAAAATCGGTTCAGTCATAATCAGCCGGACAGATGCGATTGGCGATGTAGTGTTAACGTTGCCACTTGCGAAAATCATTAAAGAACGTTTTGGAAAAGAAACGAAGATTATTTTTTTCGGCAAATCGTATACGCAGCCCGTGATAGAAAGCTGTAATTCGGTTGATGCGTTTTTGAATTATGATACATTTTCGAAGCTGGATGATTCTGGGAAAAGAGATTTTCTGAGAATGGCGAAAGCGGATTGCATCATACATGTGTTTCCCAGGCAGGACATTTCTGCGGCGGCTAAATCGGCGGGCATTCGAATGAGGATAGGGACGACAGGCAGGTTACATCACTGGTTTAACTGCAACAGGCTGGTGCGGATGACGAGGAAGAATTCAGACTTTCATGAGGCGCAATTGAATGTGAAGTTGTTGAAGCCACTCGGACATAGCGGAAATATTTCTGTTGAAGAATTAGGCGGAATGTATGAGATGAATGTGAAAGGAAAAGTTCCGGATAATATTCAGGCACTTCTTTCGAAAGATAAGTTCAAGTTAGTATTACATCCGAAATCGAATGCCAGTGCGCGTGAATGGAGTTTAGATAATTTTTCGAAACTGATTCAGCTTCTGCCGCCGGGAAAATTTCAGATAATTATTACGGGCGGAGAAAAAGAAGCGGCGATATTAGATGACTGGCATAAGATATTACCGTCGCAGGTTATTAATCTCGCCGGAAAATTATCGCTTACCGAACTGATTGCGCTTTTAAATACAGCAGGCGGAATTGTAGCGGCGAGCACGGGGCCATTACACATTGCCGCTGCATTGGGAAAACATGCATTAGGTATTTATCCTCCTATT
>CAZAON010000295.1:0-3386 GCA_964486655.1 uncultured Flavobacteriales bacterium | reverse complement strand
ATAATCGCCCGGTGCTGTTATGAGCAAAGTATCGCCCTGGAAATTAAGCTGTGTACCGTCTTTAAACCAGTGATTGACATAGACAGAAGGAGCGGGATGGTTCGGATACAAAATAAAACTCAGCGTATCTCCGACACAGGCTGTATCGGGGATCATTGTCGTATCGATATTATAAATGACCATGGGCGTCAAATAACTTTCGACATAAGCGTTGAAAGACCGTTCGCTGCATCCCTGGCTTGTGGCGATCACACCGTATTGTCCCTGCATAGCCGGAAGAAAATACCTGTTCGTCTCGCCAGGGATAGGATCACCGAACCAATCGACCCATTGATATGAATCATAATTCTGCGTCCATATAGTATCTGAAATTCCCGGACATAACCTGGTTGAATCGGGAATTATGGTGGGAGTAAAATTGCAGAAGCTAACGTTTATGGCCATGGTATCCTCAAACATCTGATTCATGTCACAATCATAGGCATGCAAAATGACCTGGTAATTACCATCATTTAAATAAGTGTGCGTTGGCTGATACGCTGTAGATGTGTCACCATCACCGAATTCCCATAAATAACTGTTTACTCTCTCCGATGTGTTTTTAAATTTCAATTCATTCGTTCCCGAACCGACTACATAATAAAAATCAGCCAGCGGATCGGGATCCGTAAAATCGTATAACGAAAGACTGTCGTATACGACTTCTTTCGCGACCTGTCTGATGATTGCAGCATCGGAAGGCGGAAGAGTATAATCGTAGGTTGTAGTAGTCGGGTCGGACTTAAAGAGTGCGGCATAAAAACAGCAGGCGGCAGCGTAAGAACCGGCTTCTGACGGATGACTTTCGTCGGTCTGATACAATTCGATCGCCGGATATAAATGTCTTAACCTGTTCCAGACTTTTCCGACGGGAGCAACTTCATTCTTATTTAAAGAAGCCATTTCAAAATAGCGCATCCGAAGCATTGAATCCATTCCTTCATAGGTACAAACCGGCGGCCACACACCGCAATTCGAAGCGTCTCCGTTTTTTCTTCCCCAGGTCATATAGAACATAGTTCGTCCGCACGGATTATAATCTTCCGTTTCATTAGAAATATAAGCCGGGCCCGCGCTTGTGTAATCCTGAAAAGAGGGCAACTGACTTTGCTCCTGTGCAACGACATAATCCCATCCGCCCTGCTGAATAAGCGACATCGAAGTGAGATTTGTGATATGCTGTTCGAGAGTATAACCTCCGGGCGTGTTGCTGTTAAAAATCAGTGAATCGCCGGCGCCATCGGCAACGTTTGCAACAAGCTGAGGAAGATTATTGACTCCGGTATAACTGTTACCAAGAAATAAAACATGCAGGGTTTGCTGTGCACCGGCAGTGAGTCCGGATGCCAGAATTGCTGTGAATAGTAGATGTCTGATATGCATCGTGCTAAATTAACATCTTTTTAATTGGAAACCGTTTTTGCAAAGAGTTAAATACCTAATGAATTGTTAAATTCCATGTAAACTGAAAATTTAGAACAGACCGGTTATCCGAATACCGTTTCCAAATACTCAATCGCAATTGCTGTTTACTCGTTAAACATTTACTCTGCTTCCGGTCCGCCGTAAATTTGACTCATAATTCAGTAAATAAATATTAAACCAATAAAATTTATCGCCATGAAAACTTTAAGATCACTCACAGCAACAATTTTACTGCTCAGCGCCGCTTTCGTATTAATACTTACCGGCTGCCAAAAAGATGAACTTATTTCACCTAATGCGGCGACACCTCCACCGGTTGATCTGGCATCAGCCTTGAATACAAATAATAGTCAACCGTTTCAAATGATTTCAATTGATCATAAAGCAGGTCCGACTCAGGCGGCAGATTATAATGTAACAGTTATGTCTGACGGCCAAATTATTTTCGAAGGAAGAAAAAATGTTGCAACTATCGGCATACGCACAAAAAATCTTACCAATGATCAAATGATCAAATTACAAAAGTATTTTGAAGAAAATAATTTCGAAGGAATCATCCAGGAAGCGGTAAGCGTTGATTTAGCAACTCTCTCAGTTGCCTTCAAAGCAGATAAAAGAACAAGAGTTTCCACACGCATGGCAAATGAAAACGAGGGCAATCGCTTGTCAACCTTTGACAACAAACTCGAAGACTACTTAAACATAAAAGCTTTCACAACATCAGGTCACACAGATCAATCAACTTTTCCAATTGAACATAATTAATTTTGATTAGGTAAGGGGCCGCTCGAGGGGAGAGCGGCTTTTTTTTGGGATTTCGGTTGAAATTTGCTTGATGAGTATGCAGGAGTTGGACGGATTTTGGAAAATAGGATTATTTTTGAAGGAAGGTTTATTAGTGTGAGAATTTTGTATATTATTGGGGGTGGGAATGAATAAATATTATCTGGGTATAACTGCAATACATTGTGTAATGTCATCCTATTGGAAGGCTTTACGCAATAGATTGCGTTAAGCCAAACGTTATGTGCCACTTTATGAAAGTCGCTCCCAAATTTATAGCAGGAATAATGTTCTTAAATATTGCTTGCAATCAAAATGAAGAGATATTCAATCCTGCAAAATTTGATAAAACTTTATATAAAATTCAAAATAATTTATTCATTAAAGATAAATTTCAATATTCAACGGACTTTATTTATCAATTAGAATTAGGTAATGCACAAGACACTTCAAATAAAATAGTTCGTGTAATTGACAGCGTTGTTTATTATGGAAATGATACTATCAACTTTCCGACTCAAATTCCAGAGAACAAACAAATTAAACTTTACTCAAAATTTCAGGGTAAAGAGTACGAATTAATTTTAAAACGGATAAATAAAACTGATCTATACTTTGAATATTATATTGATGGACAACGTAACGACCTCTCACACAGATTTGTTTCTTTAGAATTGTATTATTCCCTCATGAATAATTTTAAAGCAGACGAAGTTCCCCGATATAGAAATTCATTAACAATGTACACAGCAAGCATTGATGATAGCTATTTCCACATATTTATTGACAACATGGATACAAGTAACATTAAAGCAATTATTTCCTATGGAGTGTACATTATCAGACCAATGCATCGAAATTTCAGCCCTATACTTATACAGCAGTAAAAAAAGCGGCACATAACATTTAGCTTGCCGCTATGGCTTACAGTCTGCTAACTTGAAAATACTTAACTTAACCCCGCCACAGCGGCAAGCCCTTAAACGTTATCGGCAAGTGTAAGACCGAATGTGCAAATCGTAAACTGAAAGACAGAAATGAAAGTAACTTACATACTTATATTAACCTTTGTGTTGACATTCAACACGACAATTAGCCAAACTATTTCGGGAAATGAAAGTTCACCATTTCCATTAAAG
>CAZAON010000294.1:0-2509 GCA_964486655.1 uncultured Flavobacteriales bacterium | reverse complement strand
TACATTAATTTTGTAATGCAAATTAATGATAATTTAAGATCAAAATAGGATAATTTTATTATTGAATTGCTAGTTTTGATTTTTGTATTGTTTTTTTATTTAAGTTTGAATTATAAAGAGTTTATAGATTTATCAATAAGTGATAATTACATCATTTGTATTTAAAAATGATTTAATTATTTTATTTATGCCGTTAATCAAAATTTTAGAAATATGTATGCAGTAGAAAAAAAAATAAAATTCAATTTAATATTGATATTTTTATTTCTGAGAATATCGCTCTTTGGACAAATTACATATGAGCATAGTTATCCATATGCGCATTCACCCTCTGCAGACAGAGTTCAATTAACCGATATTGGGAACGACGATTTTAAATATTTTTATACAGACTATTTAAGTAACGAATTGAAAATATTTAATATTGATCATAGTATATTCGCTAATATTTTGGTTCCCGTTGCTCTGATTAATGAACAAGAATATGTTGTAAGTTTTGTAACTAAGAGCCTTTTTGATTGCGACACATCAAAGTTTGAGTATGCAATATTACCTGTCAATTGGCGAAGAACCTTGTACATATATCGTGAAGATGGGACCTTACTTTTTAGTAGAGATAGCACTGTTGCTACTTATTGCATTGGTTGTTTCAGCGGTTCGCATGACATTAGGCCAATTGTTAATACATCATCGGGCGCTAAATTATTTTTAGCTAAAAATGATATTAATGGTTATCAGATGCAGGTTGATGTTTATTCATTATGTGGAACTTTACCATTGACTCAACCTGATGCTATTTCAGCAAATATTGGATCTGTTTTAGTGTATCCAAACCCCAATCATAGAATGTTAATGAACTTTAAGATTAACAATGCACGACAGTTTTATCAGGGATACATTGAAATTTACGACTCGAATGCAAAATTAATTGATACAATTGTAATTTTAAATCGTGAGACGGAATATATTTTTGATTGCTCAAATAGGGCGTCAGGAATGTATACTTATAGATTTATTTCAAATAATACAGTGGTTGAATTTGGAAAATTTATTATAAACTAGTTTGAATTGAATTACTAGTTTTTTGAATCTTAATTAATCAATCGGAACATTATTTTTTTTTCGAATTTATAAATACTTACTTTGTAGTCTGAATTATAAATATGGTATTCGCTACAAATAATCATCACAAAATTCGTGAGGTTTTAACTTTGTTACCACTGGATTATTATCTTAAAACTCTGAGTGACATTGATTGCACCGACGAACTTCCGGAAACAGGAAGTACCATAAAGGCAAATGCTCTGCAAAAGGCATTATATGTGAGCGAAAAGTTCGGTGTGGATTGTTTTGCAGATGACAGCGGATTGGAAGTAGATGCATTGGGAGGGGAGCCGGGAGTATATTCTGCACGTTATGCCGGACCAAAGGCTACGGCGCAGCAAAACAATGACAGGTTATTGAAGGAATTAAAAGGTGAATTGAACCGTGGCGCGCAATTTCGTACTGTAATCGCCCTCATCGTTAAAGGAGAACAGTTTTTCTTCGAAGGGATTATTCGCGGGACAATTGCCGAATCACCGAAAGGAGAGAAGGGATTTGGTTATGATCCTTTATTCATTCCCGATAATTATGACAAGACGTTTGCCGAAATGACGGCAGAGGAGAAGAATGCAATTTCGCATCGTTCGATTGCTGTGAGGAAACTGGTTGAGAAAATACGAAAATGAAGAAAGATGTTCCGATTGGAATTGGGAGAAGAATTAAGTTATAAGTTATAAGTTATAAGTTATGAGTTATGAGTTATGAGTTATGAGTTGAATTCAATCTCCATATTCAATTTTTTATTTTTCAATTCAATCTTAAATCTTCAATTTAATTATTCCTCACCGCTCTCGCTGCATAAAAGAATATCCCGAACATGCATAAAAAGTAACAAGCGAAGAGAATCGTATATCCATGCGTCCAAACTGTGACGAACTTTTCCATGACGACTACGATGACAAGTGAAATTAATGTTAGAACCCAGAAGACCATGGCAACCTGTCTGTCGCTTAATCCGAGATAGGCAAGTGCATGTGTCGTATGATCTTTTCCGCCGACGAACGGACTCTTTCCGCGGCTGAGGCGGTTGATTACGACTGTTGTAGTATCAATGATGGGCATGATGAAAACGATGATGGGTAAAATCAGATTTTTAGCGCTGATCAGATCATTGCCCGATGGAGTTTCTGAATTCCACAGATATCTTATTCCTATAGCCGCGAGAAACACTCCGAGAAACTGGCTACCCGTATCGCCCATGTACATTTCGGAAGGATGCCAGTTGAAATAAAGAAAAGCGAGAAGGGCCGACATAACTCCGATCATTACCATGAAATAAACGCTATCATATTCATTATGCAAAAACATGACGGCGAGAACGGATAAAATGATGCTGATGGAAACAGTGGAAGTAATCGCATCCATGTTGTCAAGCATGTTCAGCGAGTTCATGATACCGACTACC
>CAZAON010000293.1:0-2374 GCA_964486655.1 uncultured Flavobacteriales bacterium | reverse complement strand
CTCAACAGGCGAGGAACACATATTTATGAGCCAAGACGAACAGGAAACATTAAAGGATTTCCACGACTGGTTCCAGGAACAGAAACAGGATTTTGATTTTATGATAACCAAGAACGGAAAAGCATTTGACGTTCCATTCATCATAACACGAGCATTCATCAACAACCAAGACAATATTTCCAAGAACCTGAAAAGCACGCTCATCCCATACAGTCATATTGACCTTCACGAAATAACCAAGAAATGGATCTCACTGGATGACATGGCGAGAATTTTAAACCTCCCATTAAAAACAGGAAACGGCTTAGAGGCAATCAAGCTCTGGAAAGAAGGCAAATACGAGGAGTTAAAGGAATATTGCAGACACGACTTATGGTTGACTGAGCAGGTTTATTTGAGAAGGAAGATGTTGGGGGAGTTGGATAGGGAAAATGGTAGCTAAACACGTCTTGGTAATCGTTATAATATTCTGTATAATTTTTGGAATACTTTCTTATGGTATTTGGATGGGATATTTTGAAGGCAAATATGATATCTCAAATAATTGCAGGGAGAATCAAGGGAGGGGTATCAGTCTCGCAATATTTGGTCCGATTAATCTTTTTGTTCAATATCTCTATTCAGGTTTCGCAGAATACGGCTTGAAATTTACTTGTGAGGTGGGAGAATGACTCCCTCAAAACCAATCCTCATAATCATAATCCTGGCACTGGTGCTGGTGGTGAGTGGTTGCACTGAGGAGAAACACGATGAAGTAAAATCTATCGATTTTATCTATGAATGCAAATCACCAGAAATGGAAAGGCTAAAAGTTGTTTGCTATATTGTAAGTCCTAATGCTTACACTAAACCTGACATCTGGGAAATTAACTATGATTTTTGGGGATTAAGCGACTTCGAGTTTAGAAGTTCATATTGGGACAGCAACTCAACAGAATATTCGAGGATTGATGATGCTTTTGAATGGTCTCTCAGAAACAACATTTATTGTCATCGGGAAGGAAAACCTTACAAGTTTCCAAATAGTAAAATTTCCTATGTTGTGAGGTGTGAAAGTTGAAAATCAAACCAATCCTAACAACCCTCGCACTCCTGACCTTGATATTCGTGGCGGGGTGCAGTAACGATTCAGAGGAAATAATCAAGCAGAAAGACAAGGAAATCACAGAATTAAACAGCAAAATCTGGAATCTGGAATTTGAAAGAGATTACGGAATGAATCATATCAGGGTCAATGGAAGAAGGGAATGTGAAGATTACAGGAATATGACTTATCGGGAATACAAGGACAATACTTATTGTTGCAAGGATAATGTTTGTATGGATCTCGGTGAGGTTATCTTTGATACTTCGAGTTTAACCCTCAATCCTTATGACTTTTTATCTGAATATCCGAATGCCACAATTTACCTTGAGCCAGTTTACAACGATTTGAAGATAAGAATCAAAGGATATGATTCTTATGATTGCAGGGTTTTGGAATATGAATCAGACAATGATGAGGTGGTGATAGAATGTCTTTAAACAAAAAAACCAAAGATAAATTCAAGGGTGCTTTAATAGAGATAATTGTAGGGGGGTATTTAATTGCAATGATTATCGCAATGTATATGGCTTTTCCAATCGTTATCATAACTGTTTTGGTTTGCATTGTTTTAACTGAGTTAAAGGATACTCGATATTTGATAGATAAATATGTTTTTGGTGATAAAAAATGAAAACAACTCAACAACGCATCGAGAATCTTGAAGACAGAAATATCCCAAAAATAAAGGTTACTAAAACTTTGAGAATCAAGATAGGAAAATTGAGCAAAACCAAACAGGTAAAGCTTAATATTCTTCTAAGAAAAAATCTGAAGGCAATAAATTTCTGTCTTAAAAAAGCTAAAGAAGGTAAGGTTATTACACATCATTTGGTTTATCAAGATTTGAGAAAAATGAATCTTCCGGGAACTATTGCTACTACTACGAGAGAAAAATCAGTAGAAATTTTTCGTTCTTTTTTAAAGAAAAGGAAAAAGAAAAATTTCCCTAAGCTAAATAAAAGTGCAGTCCGTTTTCAAAATACATCAATCAAATTTTACTATACTGACAATAAACTCTATCCAAAATTTATTTCATTAATTCACAAAGCTGCAAAATACAACTATGATAAATCTGCAAGAGTGGAACTTCCTTTGATTTTAAAATCTGAATATCAAAAACAAATAATCCAACAAATTGGAACAGAATACAAACTCGGTTCAACAGAGTTAGTTAAGAAAAGAGAAGATTTCTATGTTCATATATCATATTCAAAAGAAATTGATATTCCAATTCCAGATAGTTCATTTAATCCAATAGGTGTAGATATAGGAATCAACAACTTGGCT
>CAZAON010000292.1:0-16314 GCA_964486655.1 uncultured Flavobacteriales bacterium | reverse complement strand
CCGGAAGGGCTGCGAAAGTCATAACAGATTATACCGGAGAAAATGCAAGTACGATACATCGTGCTATTTATGAGATCACACCTTCGAAGGATGGATCGGTAAAAGTAAAGTTAGGAGAGAATAAATTCGAGCGAAAAGTTTTCATTGTCGATGAGGCATCGATGATTTCTGCCGGTGATGACAAGAGCCTGTTTCGCGGAAGAAATTTACTCGACGATTTGTTCATGTATGCAAGGGCGGGAAAACAATGTTGCATTATTTTCATCGGCGATACGGCACAGCTTCCTCCGGTCGGAGAAACGGTGAGCCAGGCACTCGATGAAGGATATATCGGATTCAACTACAAAACCAAGGTTTATAGCGTTGAATTGAGAGAGGTCGTAAGGCAGGCGCAGGATTCTGGAATACTTATGAATGCAACGGCGCTTCGTGTTTTAATCGGGCGGTCGGCATCTGAGCCAATTCTCAAATCGGAAGGATTCAAAGATATCAGGCAGGTGGAAACAGATACGCTGAATGAGGCGTTAGAAGATTTTTATTCAGGCCGCGATGCCAATGAGACGCTGATCGTTTGTCGATCAAACAAGCAGGCAAATAAATACAATGCATTCATTCGTAACAGACTTTTAGGTTTCGAAGAGGCAATCTGCGCCGGCGACCGTCTGATGGTTGTTAAAAATAATTATTACTGGCTCGATGAGGAGTCCACTACAGGTTTCATTGCTAATGGTGATGTTATCCGGATTAAGAAGGTGCTTGACATAGAAGAGAAGCACGGATTTAAATTTGCCGAAGTGGTGGCTGAATTTGTCGATTACCCAAACGAAGGAAATCTTACTCTTAAAATTATTTTAGATACAATCAGTTCCGAAGCACCTGCTCTTACTGCCGAGCAGCAGAAGAAGCTGTTCGATGAAGTTTACAATAGTTTTCCGAAAAAAGTGAAAACGTCGGCAAGGCTGAAGAATACTTATGCCGATCCTTACTACAATGCTCTTCAGGTTAAATTCAGTTACGCTGTTACCTGTCACAAAGCCCAGGGCGGACAATGGCCGAATGTTTTTGTTGACTCAGGTTATATGACCGATGAAATGTTTAACACAGAATATCTGCGATGGCTGTATACTGCTGTCACGAGAGCGACGCAGAAACTTTTGTTTGTGAATTTTAATGAGAGATTTTTTCGGAAGGGGGAGAAAGAGAAACCGGCTTTGGAGGAGTAGATTTTCTTTGTGGATTAAAATAATTCACCACAGTGACAAGGATTACACGGAGATACACGGAAAAAAAATTACAACGGAAGAGCAGAGTGAATGGAGTAAAACGGAGAGGGATGATTTAATCCGTCTAGTTCGTAATATCTGTGATGCGTATATTCAGCTTTTCGGTAAATGAATATTTCAACTCATTGGTAAAAGGATTCGGATGTTAAAGCAAATTGCTGAGAAATAATTTGCAATTTCATATTTCAAATGCAAGGTTCCAGGTTGCTACTTAAACACAGGTTACTTTCGCTTAGAGTCCTTAATCCTTAATCCTTAATCCTTAGTCCTCAATCCTCAATCCTCAATCCTTAATCCTAATTCTTCAACAACTTAATCACCTTAGTCGCTTTCTCCGAAGTAATTTCCATGAAATACATTCCGTTTCTCCACTGAGAAGTATTTATTGATCCGTTTTCCACATCAATGCTATTCACAATTATTTTTCCGGAAATGTCAGTGATTCTGATATTTAGTTTTTCTCCGAATGAATATTTTAATTCATTGTTAAACGGATTTGGTGAAACTGAAGCCATCTCATTTATTTCAGCGATTCCTGTTCCGCAATTCTGAATATCAAAAATCAGTGAATAAGATGTGTTTGCTGTTGGTGTACCGTTATCAGTTCCTATGACATCTACAACATGAATGCCTGCTGTGCTTGCAATGACTGTTACATCAAGACTGGCCTGGTTTCCCGGAGTTGTTACTAAATTAACTCCGCCCATTCCGTGATCGTTAATTGTAACAGTCGTGATTTGTCCGTTTTCAGGTGCAATGAAATTCGCATTATAAATAAATGTATCACCCACGCAAAGCTGAATTGTATCACAAACATAAAGTCCGCTTAAAATCGGAGGCACATTGAAATTTGTCACACAAACATTAAATGCAAACGACTGATCAGTGAGAGATTGAACGCCATCGTTTAAACCGTACGGACCGTCATAATTAAATGTCGAATCATCATACAGTCCGATCTGCAGATAATTAATTCCATCTCCATAATTCACACCAACGGTTGCAGGTACCCCGCCGAATCCATTTACACCCTGAGAGGCATCGCCCGTTGTCCACTCCATGGACTTATAACAAAATCCAATGTTTTTATTTTCAGGCAAAGGTGAAGAACCTCCGTTTGAAATTATAAGCTGAAAAGTATTTCGTTTATCATCATGTGAACTGAAATATCCAACAGAGTCCCATTGAATGGCGACATAGGTTGCAAAAACTTTAAAATAAACAATACCACTTAAGGGTCCTCTCGTATCTACATCAGCCCAGAATGGTGCCACCATTGAATACGTTGGATCAGGGAAAGAGAGTGCTGTGAACGTGGAATAAGGTGTACCTATGGATACATTTCCATTATTATTAATATAGATTTCTGTAATTGTATCTCCGTAAAAACAAAAGTTAAAAGGAAGTGTTATCGGTAATGTTGACCAGTCGTCATTACGGTAATCGGGTGGTAATCCGGGACCACCGCTTCCACCTGTTCCGTCAAAAGGAACTACAGCCCACGTAGAATCACGGTTTAACCAGCAGTTACACGATGAGGCCGAACTGGCTGCTTCTGTTAAAATTGGAAAAAGTAATACAAGAATAAAGTAGAATGATTTCATAGTGCGTAGATTTTATAACAAAGTAAATCAAAAATCACAATAATGAAAGTGAAACCTTGTTCGGTCCGATTGGTATCAATGCACCGTAAAGCCGATCTGAAGGGAAAATGAATATTTTCTGCCCGATCTTCAAAGTGACTAACTCTGTTGACTGAATATCAATTCGATTAGTATCTTTGCAACTGGCTTAACTGTCTGAACAAACTTAAAAATCTATGAAAAAACTGAGTTTCCTATTGATAGCAATAATGTGCTATTCGACTACATTTTCGAATAATCCGGCCCCTGTTCAATCGAATATCGGTCTTGAAATTGGCCAGGTTGCCCCTGAAATTTCCCTTCCTAATCCGGATGGTAAAACTATAAAGCTATCGTCTTTAAGAGGTAAAGTTGTTCTTATAGATTTCTGGGCTTCATGGTGCGGTCCGTGCCGAATGGAAAATCCAAATGTCGTTGCCGCATACAATAAATATAAAGAAGCGAAATTTAAAGGCGGATCAAAAGGTTTTACCGTATATGGTGTTTCTCTCGATAAAGCCAAAGATGCCTGGGTAAAAGCAATCAGTCAGGATAAACTTGAATGGCCTAACCATGTAAGTGACCTCAAATTCTGGCAATCCGATGCAGCCCGTTTATACCAGGTTCAGGGGATTCCTACTAACTGGCTGATTGATGAAAAAGGTGTAATCGTTGGAAAGAACCTGAGAGGTCCTGCTCTCGATGAAGCCCTTGAAAATTTGAAGGCCAAATAATGAAGGTTAATTAATTAAGAATACTATTTTTGCAGCGAAACAGAAGGGTCGGTTGATTCTTCTGTTTTTGTTTTATTAACTGCCAGATTGGCCATTTTTTTTAAGTGGCAAAGTCATTGAAGTGCAGAAAGTCCCATCTTTTATTAAAAAACAGCTATGAAACATAAGGAAGAGTTGAATTCTGATGTAGAAAACAAGGAAGAAGCGAATGCTGAAAATCCTCAGTCCGAAAACATAAATGCCGACAGTGAAGTGGTCGATAATTCAGGCGGAAAAGAGGCAGAAATCGCCGCATTAAACGATAAATATCTTCGTCTTTATTCAGAATTCGAAAATTATAAGAAAAGGAGCATTAAGGAACGCCAGGAGCAGACCAAAATGGCAGCTGCCGATGTGTTTTTGTCCTTTATTCCGATAATTGATGACCTGGAAAGGGCATTAAAATCGGCCGAAGAAGCAAAGGATCTCAAATCAGTTAAAGAAGGAATTTCACTTATTTATAATAAGGTCAAAAATATGACCAGTGCGAAAGGATTAAAGGCCATGGATGCGGCCGGAAAACCCTTCGATGCCGACCTTCACGATGCTGTGGCAAATGTTCCTGTCGAAAATGAGGATCAAAAAGGGAAGGTCATAGAAGAAATTGAAAAAGGTTATTTTCTGAATGATAAAGTAATCAGATATGCAAAGGTCATTGTAGGTCAATGATTCAGATGAGGAAATAGTATGTCAAAAAGAGATTATTACGAAGTACTTGGAGTAACAAAAGGAGCAGACGAAGCCGAAATAAAGAAGGCTTATCGTCAGATGGCTATTAAATATCACCCTGATAAAAATCAAGGGAATAAAGAAGCGGAAGAAAAATTTAAAGAGGCTGCCGAAGCATATGAAGTGTTAAGTGATTCGGCCAAGCGTCAGCGCTATGATCAGTTTGGTCATCGTGGTATGAATGGCGGCGGTGGTGCAGGCGGAATGAATATGGATGATATCTTCTCTCACTTTGGTGATATTTTCGGAGAAGGTAGTCCTTTCGAAGGATTTTTCGGCGGGCAACAAGGTCGTGGAGGAAGACGGGTAAACCGCGGAACTAATCTTCGCATTAAAGTAAAACTCACACTCGAAGAAATTTCCGAAGGAGTAGAAAAAAAATTAAAAGTCAATAAGTTTATTGCTTGTTCATATTGTAAAGGAACAGGCGCGCAGGATTCGGGTTCTTTTCATAAATGTACAACATGTAATGGTTCCGGTCAGGTACATCGCGTTACGAATACGTTTATCGGACAAATGAGAACCACAACTACTTGTCCGACCTGCAGTGGGGAAGGTCAGATCATCGCCGAGAAATGCAAGCATTGTCATAGTAGCGGGGTTCAGCGTGGTGAAGAAGTTATTTCGGTGAATATTCCTGCAGGTGTCGGTGAAGGAATGCAACTTACTATGTCCGGAAAAGGAAATGCGGCAGAACGTGGCGGAATCCCCGGCGATCTTTTAATAGTCATCGAAGAAGAAAAGCATCCGGCATTTCAAAGAGATGGAAACAATTTGTTGCATGATTTATATCTCAACATTGCTGACGCTGCACTTGGAATCACGACCGAAGTTCCGACTCTCGACGGAAAAGCGAAAATCAAAATTGATGCAGGTACCCAGCCCGGGAAAGTTTTACGCTTAAAAGGCAAAGGATTGCCTTCGGTGAACAGTTATGGCCGCGGTGATATTTTAGTAAATGTCAATGTCTGGATGCCTCAGCATGTTTCATCTGAAGAGAAAAAAATTCTTGAACAGCTTCGCAATTCTCCAAACTTTAAACCGAATCCCGGAAAAAGTGACAAGAGTTTTTATGACAGGATGAAGGAGTTTTTCAATTGAAAATTTAATATTGAAGATTGAAGATTGAAGGGATAAACCACAATCTTCAATCTTTATTTTTCTTTTTTTTACTTCGGTTCTGCTCATCACAAGTCATTTTTCTTTGCTTTTACTTGGCAAATCGCCCTTTTCCTCCTATATTTATTCGTGATTCTGTGAATCGAATAAATCCGTGTTTTAATGAAGAAAATATTACCCTATCTCATCACAGTTACTTTATTATTGATTGCTCTCACCGGACGAACAGAAACTACTTTAACAGGTAGTAATGCCGGAAAAATATTGAAGGGGGCTAAACAACTAATCATAAAAGAAGAAAGTAAAATCCCATCTTATATACTTTTCGAAGAAGGTAGTCAGCCATCGTTCAGACAAATCGACGAATGGCTGATCAATAATGTGAAGATTGATAAGAGTTTTGGACTGGAGTTGATCAATTCTGCATCCGACAATCTTGGATTTACGCATTACAGGTATTTGCAAACTTTTAAAGGAAACGCGATTGACGGTACAATGTGGATCGTACATGTGAAATCAGGAATGATACATTCAATGAACGGATTTCTCGTTGACAATTTGAAAGCGGTTGCTCAACCATTATTAAACGAGCAAGCCGCATTGAGTAAAGCTTTAAACTATATAAATGCTTCAGTCTATAAATGGCAGCTAAGTTCAGAAGAAGCGCTATTGAAAAAAATAATGTCAGATAATTCTGCAACTTATTTTCCAAAAGGCAAATTAGTTTACTCATATAATTCACGAGGTACAGGCTTGAGGAATTATCGCCTGGCTTATCGCTTTGATATTTATTCTCATGAACCCATGGGGCGAAAGTATGTATTCATTGATGCAGTGTCAGGGTCAGTGGCTGATGTTCAGGACAGGATCTGGGAGTCGAATGCTAATGGTACAGCCGTAACGGGTTATGTGGGAACGCAGCCGATCGTGACAGACAGTTATAATGGAAGTTACCGTTTGCGCGAGACTAATCATGGCGCGGGGCAGGGAATGGAAACATATAATATGCTCGGAGGAACTGATTACGGTGTCGCAGTTGATTTTACTGATTCGGATAATTTCTGGAACAATGTGAATGCAGCTAAAGATCAGTTTGCCACTGATGCGCATCTCGCCGCCGAAAAAACATATGATTATTACTATAGTTCATTCGGAAGAAACAGCATTGATAATGCCGGACTAAAGCTTGTCAGCTATGTACATTATTCTACAAATTATGTAAATGCTTTTTGGGACGGTGTGCGTATGACCTATGGCGACGGAAACAGTTCTTTTAATCCGCTCACTTCTCTGGATATTGGCGGACATGAAATTACTCACGGACTCACTTCCTACACAGCTGATCTGGTTTATGCGAATGAGTCAGGCGCTTTGAACGAATCTTTCAGCGATTGTTTTGGTACTGCGGTTGAATGGTATGCAGACCCTTCAAATGCCAACTGGTTAATTGGTGAAGATATTGGTTCACCGTTTCGATCTCACATAAATCCCAATGCCTATGGAGATCCTGACACATATCAGGGTACGAACTGGTATACCGGAACTGGCGATAATGGCGGTGTTCATACGAACAGTGGTGTGCAAAATTACTGGTTCTATTTATTATCGGTCGGTGGCAGCGGTACGAACGATATCGGTAATGCTTTTAGTGTAAGCGGAATCGGAATTACCAAAGCTGCAGCTATAACATTCAGAACTCTTACCGTCTATCTGACTTCAACATCCAATTATGCGGATGCCAGAAATTATTCTATACAGTCGGCTATTGATTTGTACGGTAACTGTTCGGCCGAAATGCTGGCAACAATGAATGCATGGTATGCAGTTGGAGTAGGTGGAAGTATTTCAACGCCGACTACTCTTGATCAAACCGGTCCTTCAACTTTTTGTTCGGGCGATTCTCTTCGTTTAACCGCTAAAGCAAATACCGGTTCAACTTATGAATGGTATAAAGACAATTCTTTGATTAATGGTGCATCAGGTTCGGAGTTGTATGCAACTTCAACAGGAATTTATAAAGTGACAACAGATTTGTGTGGAAATTTTTCTACTTCAAATGAAATCGCCGTCGATGTCATTTCTCTTGCTCCGGTTGTGATACCTTCGGGAAATGTTTCTTCCTGCAACAGCGTTCTGCTAACCGCGCAGGACACATACGGATATAATGTTCGCTGGAATAAAAACGGTGTGCCTATCGCCGGAGCAACCGGATCAACTTATACTGCCACTCAAAGCGGAAATTATTCTTACACGTTGCAGGCAACTGTTACTCCGGGTCAGTCACTCGCAAATAATTCAATTGCCAATATCATTGACAACTCCTGCAATCCTGCTGCAAGCAGTACAATCACTCCTGCCGGAATGCCGGCATTAATAAGCACTTCTGGAATTACCGTTACGATTAATCTTACACATACGTGGGATGGAGATATTGATATAATGCTTCAGGCTCCGAACGGAGATGTGCTGGGATTAAGTCACAATGCAGGAGGCAGCGGACAGAATTTTGTGAATACAGTTTTCTCTGATGCCGGTGCGGGAGACTTAACAACCGGTTCGGCGCCATTCACCGGAACTTACAAACCCTGGCCGGCGACTTTTACCTCTTGCATGAATACCAATAAGACTACATTCTCTTCTATCGGTAACGGAACAATTAATCCGAATGGCAACTGGATATTGCGCGTATATGATCGCTATTCACAGGACATCGGAACAATAAACAGCTGGAGTATTTCATTTCCCGCGCGATCAAATCCGAATCCTGATTGCGGACCGGTTACATCCGCTTCGACAAGTGTCAGTATTGGAAGCAATGCTGTTATATCTGTCGGGCCATCTTTTTCGACTGCCTACAGTTTAACTACTAAAACACCCTTGCCGGCAACGGGCAGATCATTCGGAACCGCTGCAAGTCTGAACGGAATGGCATATTACGGTTTCGGAGATAATACCGCGAGGAATGACTGGTGGGAATTTAATCCACAAACAAATTCATGGACACAAAAAAATAATTGTCCGGTTTCACAATCCGGAGGAGCATCATTCGCAATCGGCACAAAAATTTATGTTTTGGGTGGTTTAAATGGAAGTTATCTGAATACTGTTTATCAATGGGATTCGGGAACAAATACCTGGACGCAAAAAGGAAATTTCCCGGGCGGAGCAAGAGCCTATTCATCAGCTCATGCGGTTAACGGAAAAGGTTATCTGATTGCCGGAGCTGACAATTCAGTTACGTATAATGATATATGGGAGTACGATTCAGCATTAGATACCTGGTTGTTAAAAACAAACTTTGGCGGAAACGGAAGAAAGAAAATGACTTCATTTGCAGTTGGACAAAAAATTTATTTTGGATTGGGACAGCTTTGTGGTGTTTCATGCGCCAATAGCACCGATTGGTATGAATATGATGTCGTAAATAATATTGTGACATTAAAGAATAGTTTTCCGGGTTTAGCCAGGGAGAATGCAAATGGATTCGCAATTAATTCGATTGGATACGTCATATTTGGTAATTCAGGCAGCACCAATTTTAATGATTACTGGGAATATAATCCGCTGATTGATCAATGGAACAGTCTTGGTAATTATAGCGGTTCTGCCCGAACTGGTTCTTCGGCGGTAACTGTAAATGATAAAGGATATATATTCAGCGGTTCGACCGGAATTGCAACGTCGGAGGTAATTGAATTCAAACTTATTTCAACCGTATGTACAAATTCTCCAGGTTCGGTTACGCTACAGGCATCAAACGGAAGTTCGTATTTATGGAGTACCGGTGCGACGACTCAATCGATTTCTGCAGTAGCTACGGGTGATTATTCGGTAATCGTTACTAGTCCCGGTTGTTCGGCCACAGCATATAACAACATTGCAGTGTATCCTGTTCCGTCTGCAAATATAACTGCTGGCGGACCGCTGACATTTTGCGAGGGAGGTACTGTTTCATTAACCGCAGCTTTGTCGAATGCATATCAATGGAGTAATGGTGAGACGACTCGGACTATTTCAGCAGCAAGTAGTGGAAGTTATTCCGTTGTGGTAACGGGTGCAGGAGGTTGTATGAATACCTCTTCGGCGGTAAATGTTACTTCTCGTCCGGGCCCACCCGTTACGATAGCATCTTCCGGTCCGACAACCTTTTGCCAGGGAGGAAGCGTTACATTAAGTTCATATATCTATAAATCAATTCCGTTTGAACCTCTGGCAGGAAGTGGAACTGCGGTTACATTATTGGACGATCAGCTTAGCGGATCATTACCGATTGGATTCAACTTTACTTTTTTCGGAAATACGTATTCAAACTTTAATATTTCTTCGAACGGATTTATTTCATTTGCCTCAACAGGAAGCGGATGTTGTACAGGGCAATTGATCCCTAATCCGACAACGCCAAATAATCTAATCGCATTTGCATGGACAGATCTGAATCCTCCTGCAGGCGGATCGATCGAGTATTTTACAACGGGAATTGCGCCAAACAGAAAACTAATTGTCAACTATAATTCGATCAGACATTATCCGAATGTTTTTCCCGTAACTGCACAGGTAATTTTGTTTGAGACGACGAATCAGATTGAAATTCATACTACTTCAATGCCGACGGACTTATCATTGCATACGATGGGATTGGAAAATTCGAATGGTACACAGGCTGTGATTATCCCTGGAAGAAACCGGGCGAGTTTCTCATTAACAAATGAAGCCGTCCGTTTTAGCACCGTAACTCCGACTTATTCATGGAGCGGAGGTGGTGCGGGATCGACTCTAAATGTCACTACATCCGGAACTTATAACGTGACAGTAAGTGATGCATTCGGATGTACGTCTTCTGCAACACCTGTTACAGTAACAGTAAATCCTTTACCTGATGCAACAATTGCGGCGAACGGTTCAACCACAATTTGTACCGGAGACAGCGTAACATTAACGTCCAGTGCCGGTTCATCTTATTTATGGAGCACGGGTGCTACTACCCAGGCAATT
This sequence comes from uncultured Flavobacteriales bacterium, assembly GCA_964486655.1. Taxonomy (GTDB): domain Bacteria; phylum Bacteroidota; class Bacteroidia; order AKYH767-A; family 2013-40CM-41-45; genus JADKIH01. The sequence continues at coordinate 5,796 of CAZAON010000292.1, read as the reverse complement.
ACGACGCAAACAGCGGGTAATTATTCCGTCACAGTTACATCTGCCGCAGGTTGTACTAGAACTTCTCTGAATACCGCTGTAACGGTTAATAATTGTTCAGTAACATTAAACATTAAACTTTTCATTGAAGGATTCTTTAAAAGCGGAGGAACCCTCGAAGCGACTGTTGATCCGGTGTTGTATCCGGCATTATGCGATACTATTATTGTTGAGTTACATAATACAGTATCTCCTTATTCAACCGTTTATAGTGTTCAAGGTGTAATAAATACTACAGGAAACGGAAGCTTTATTTTTCCGGGTGGCGCCTTGGGAAATTCCTATTACCTGGCAATAAGGCACAGGAATGCGCTTGAAACATGGAGTGCGTCACCGGTTCTGATTTCCGGTACTACGGCTTATGATTTTACAACGGCTGCAAATAAGGCATTTGGCAGCAACATGTATCATACTCATGATAATACCTGGGCACTTTTTAGCGGAGATATTTCATATTCCGGTACAGGAGTTGGAATTCAGGATGGCATTGTTGAATCGCAGGATTATGCCGATATGGAAAATGCAGTTAACCTGATTTTAACAGGATACCGCACGGAGGATGTAACAGGAGATGGAATAGTTGAATCGGCTGATTATACAATAATTGAGAACAATGTAGCTCAGATAGTGTTTGTTCTCAAACCGTAATTTTTTAATTTTTAATTTTATTTACTGCTTTCTCATTACTTTTAGGGCTTTCCAAAAAAAGTATGGATATTTTAGAGATTAAGCATGTAACAAAAAATTACGCTGCTCACAGGGCGCTGGATGATATTTCACTTTCTGTCCCTGAAAAAAGCGTATTCGGATTGTTAGGTCCGAACGGTGCGGGTAAAACTTCGCTCATTCGGATTATCACACAGATAACCGCTCCTGATAGCGGAGAAGTATTTTTCAAAGGTCAGAAGCTTACGACAGATCATGCCATGCAAATGGGTTATTTGCCGGAGGAAAGAGGTCTTTACAAGAAAATGCAGGTAGGTGAACAAGCACTTTATCTTGCAAGACTTAAAGGGTTATCTCGTGCGGATGCCATGAAAAAGCTCAAGTTCTGGTTTGAGAAATTCGAGATTCAGGAATGGTGGAAGAAAAAAATTGAAGAGCTTTCGAAGGGTATGGCTCAAAAAGTTCAGTTCATTACAACAGTAATGCATGAGCCTGAGTTTTTGATTCTTGACGAACCATTTACAGGATTCGATCCGATCAATGCGGAGCTGATTAAGAATGAACTTCTCGCATTGCGTGATAAGGGAGCGACGATTGTTTTGTCAACTCACCGAATGGAAAGTGTTGAAGAACTTTGTAATCATATAGCGCTGATCAATAATGCTCAAGTTATACTTGAAGGTTCCGTGAAAGAAATCCGTAAAACTTTTCGTAGTAATACATATGAGGTTAGCTATAAGGGAAACCGTATCGGATTTACAAACGCATTATGGACGGGATTTGAATTGCTTGATCTGAAGGAGGATCATGAGGTAAATACCGCCTATGTCAGAATGTTAAACGGAACAACAACCAATCAGTTGCTTAATGCCATACTTCCTCATGTTGAAGTTTACGGGTTAAAAGAAATTATTCCGGATATGAATACCATTTTTATTGAGCAGGTTAACAAATCAAAAAATCAGAAAGTATGATGAATAAAATTTCACTCGTCATTCAGCGAGAATACTTTACCCGTGTGAGAAAGAAATCTTTTCTCGTCATGACGATATTAGGTCCGCTTCTTATGGGAGCGATTTTCGTTTCTTCTTTCATGCTTAATAAGGTTGATACGGAAGTAAAGACAATTGCAGTAGTTGATGAAACTAATTTATTTAAGGATAAATTTAAAAGTAGTGAAAGAATAAAGTTTGTGTACCCTGATCTGAAAATAGACTCAGCCAAAAAAGCAGGAATAAACAAGGGTTATTTTGGAGTATTATATATACCTGCAACAACAAACCTTTCGGCATTGGAAAAAGCTGTCACAATTTATTCGGAATCGCAGCCCGGTTTCGAGGTGATTTCCAAAATTAAGTATACAATCGAAAAGGAGATTAATGCTTATAAGTATGTTGAAGCCGGAATCGATGAAAAAAAATTAAACAGTATTAAGACCGAGGTGGATATTCGCACCCGGGACCTTGAAGACCGTGAGACAAGCACTCCGGTAACGACGGTATTGGGTTTTGCGGGCGGACTAATGATTTACCTCTTTATTTTTATTTATGGTGCAATGGTAATGCGCGGAGTGTTGGAGGAAAAGACCAGCAGAATTGTGGAGGTAATAATATCAAGTGTGAAACCTTTTCAATTAATGATGGGGAAAATTATCGGAGTGGCATTGGTAGGTTTGACACAGTTTTTACTCTGGGTGGTTTTGAGCGGAGTTGTTTATGCGGGATTATCTTCTGTGCTGATTAAGGATTCGTCGGATAAAGTAAAAATACAAAGCATGATGCAACCCAAACTTGGCGAGGGTAATCAGATCAATATGGATGAGCAAATGCCCGAAATGACAACTAAAATAACTGACATTATCGGTACAATTAATTTTCCGCTATTAATCGGAGTATTTATATTTTACTTCCTGGGCGGATATTTATTATACAGTGCGTTATTCGCCGCGATCGGAGCCGCGGTAGATTCGGAGACAGATACGCAGCAGTTTATGTTGCCTGTTACAATACCATTGATCATCGCTTATATCGCATCCATAAATGTGATCAATAATCCGCAGGGAAATGTCGCCTTCTGGTTTTCAATAATTCCTTTTACATCACCGATTGTAATGATGGTGCGTATTCCATTTGGCGTTCCATGGCAGCAATTGGTTTTGTCAATGATTCTGCTGATAGGAGGATTCATCCTGACAACATGGGTAGCATCTAAAATATACCGCACCGGAATTCTTATGTACGGAAAGAAAATCAGCTATAAGGAATTGTGGAAGTGGTTGAGATACCATAATTGAAAGAATTACGAATTACAAATTACGAATTACGAATAAAAAATTACGGAGGTCAAAATAATTGCCTCATTTGTTCAGTGTACCCAACCCGAAACCCAAAACCCGTAACCCGAAACAAAATCTTCGACACATTAACGAACCTGCATCCCCCCAACCCGAAACCTAATCTTCGTTACCCTCCAAGCTAGCAGCCCCTAACCCCCAACCCGAAACCTAATCTTCGTTACCCTCCAAGCCAGCAACCCCCATCCCGTGCGTATAGCAATACTAGACCTTGGTACTAATACTTTTCATTTGCTGATCGCTGAGGTTAACGGTGCAAAGTTTAAGACTGTTTTCAAAACTAAGATTGCGGTAAAATTAGGCGAGGGTGCGATACATAAGAACAGGATTGCGAAAGTTCCTTTTCAGAGGGGATTGAAAACTATCGATTACTATAAGAAGGTTATTGACAGGTATAAGCCCGAAAAAGTTTTTGCCTTCGCCACGTCCGCTATTAGAAGTGCGACAAACGGAAAAAAGTTTGTTCAGGAAATAAGGGAAAGAACGGGTATCAGGGTAAAAGTAATTTCTGGGGCCAGGGAGGCGGAACTGATTTGTTATGGAGTACGGCAATGTGTTAGTCTGAAGGGTAAGCCCGGACTGATCATGGATATAGGAGGAGGGAGTACGGAATTTATAATTGCCGACGATAAACAGATTTACTGGAAGAAAAGTTTTAACATTGGAGCTGCAAGATTGCTTGAGATGTTTCGTCCTTCTGATCCGATTACCGATAATGAAATTATAAAGCTGGAAAAGTTTTTAGATAAAGAACTGGCCCCGCTTAATCGTGCAATCAAGAGAATTCCGGTCACCAAACTAATTGGTTCATCAGGTTCGTTCGATACATTTGCTGAAATGGTCGGTTATAAGTATCATGACCGGTATGTTCTCATGAATAGGAACCGGTATAAATTCAATCTTGCACAGTTCGATGAATTGTACAATTATGTTTTACATTCAACTTTTAAACAACGGCTGAAAATGAAAGGTCTAATCCGCATGCGCGTTGATATGATAGTGCTGGCGGGAATTTGTACGAATTACGTTTTGAAAAAATTCAATATCCGTGAAATGCATTTATCGAAGTATGCATTGAAGGAGGGGGCTATGTATTATGTAACAGGGAATATTGCAGCAAAGCCACAACGTCATAAAGGTTCACTAAGAAAAGTGAATTGAATAACATAGATTTACAAATTCTAAATATAAATCCTGGTGTAACTTCGTGTCTTCGAGGAGCAATATAATTTCTCGCAATGGCACAAAGTCGCAAAGGTTAGAAGAGGCATCTTTGAGAGTCTTCGTGTCGTTGTTTGGCAAACCAAATCTCCACGCATCGCTTAGATCCAAAACAATTCAATATTTTTACACCTCAATAAGTTTAAATCCCATTTATGAAGATTCTTATTATCGACGACGAAAAGGCTATTTGCAATACCCTGAAGGAGATATTACAGTACGAAAAGTATGAAGTTGATATTGCAAACGACGGCGCGGAAGGACTGAAGAAGGCAAAGGAGTCTTCCTATGACCTTGTTTTGTGTGACATTAAGATGCCGAAGATGGATGGAATCGAAGTATTGGGAAAACTCCAGGAAATGAATCCCGAATTGCCGGTCGTAATGATCTCGGGTCATGGTACTATTGAAACGGCTGTTGATGCGATTCGGAAAGGCGCTTACGACTATATTTCCAAGCCACCGGACCTGAACAGGCTACTTGTAACTGTGAGAAACGCGCTGGATCGTTCTTCGTTGTTAACTGAAACAAAAACGTTACGCCGTAAAATTTTTAAGACGAGAGAAATGATCGGGGACTCTCCTTCGATAGTAAGAATCAAGGAGATGATTGAGAAAGTCGCGCCGACAGAGGCGAGAGTTCTTATAACGGGGAGTAATGGTACGGGAAAAGAGCTGGTGGCACGCTGGATTCATGAAAAAAGCAATCGCAACACCGGACCCATGGTGGAGGTGAATTGCGCGGCAATACCGTCTGAACTTATCGAAAGCGAATTGTTCGGTCATGAAAAAGGCGCGTTCACATCTGCGATCAAGCAAAGGCTCGGAAAATTCGAACTGGCAAACGGCGGAACACTTTTCCTCGATGAGATCGGCGACATGAGTTTGTCTGCCCAGTCGAAAGTACTCAGAGCCTTGCAGGAAAATAAAATCACAAGAGTAGGAGGAGAGAAGGAAATAGCTGTTAGTCCGCGCGTGATAGCCGCAACAAATAAAGATTTGAAAATTGAAATCGAAAAGGGAAATTTCCGCGAAGACCTGTATCACCGATTAAGCGTTATCCTGATTCATGTTCCTTCACTCAATGAACGCAAGGATGATATTCCGCTCTTAGCCGAACATTTTGCCAATGAAATTTGCACCGAATACGGAATGCCGGTTAAGCAATTTACAGCAGAGGCGATCAAGGAACTTCAAAAGATCAACTGGACAGGTAATATTCGGGAATTACGGAATGTAGTGGAGAGATTGATTATTCTTTCGGATAAGAAAATTACTGACAAAGATGTGACACAGTTTGCGAGTAAGTGATTACATTTATAAAAACATTGTAGTTTTTTAAAGTCAAAGATAAGAGGATTTGGGGTGTATTAAATATCCCGCTTTAGTTTACTGCAGAATAATGAGAATAAAAAAAATAATTTAAGGGCACCTCTAATAACCTCTCGTTGCTTAATAAAATAATTAGCAAAATGCATATTTAATATTTTCATGCTTGATCTTTTTCTTCCATACTTC
>CAZAON010000291.1:0-1885 GCA_964486655.1 uncultured Flavobacteriales bacterium | reverse complement strand
CAGGATTAATTTTTGTGTATCCCAAAGTGAAGAGAAAAATGCTATGCTTACCCGTGCCAAAGAATTCGTCGTAAATCAGAGAAGAAATAAATTAACCTTTAATAATATATCCATTTTCACTAAATATGAAAAATAATTTTGCTCCAAATTTCCTATATATCTTGAAAGCTCGTTTGAAGGGTAAGGGGTTTTTGTATGAATTTTACTTTAAAGGGAAAAAGACTTTAGATATAGGGTGTGGTGAAGGGGAATTTTTGGCGTACGATAAGAGATTAATTTCAGGCTTTGATCCGAATGAGCGTGTGGTGGAGCGTTTACGTAAGGAAGGATTTAATGTCGTCTCTGGTAATGGTACATCTATACCTTTTGCTGATAATGAGTTTGAAATGGCTAATTGTCATAATGTTATAGAACATTTGGATGTTAGGACTGCTCATTCAATGCTAAAAGAGGCGGCACGCGTTCTCCGTCCAGGCGGATGTTTAGTCTTGAGTTCGGAGACAGTTACGAGAAAGTTTTGGGATACATTCGGCCATATTAGACCCTATCCACCTGAATCTATCATCAAGATATTACGCAAAGAGAGTAGGGAAGAATTCGAGGGTTTGAGTGAATTTTTTGAACCAGTCGGGTTACTTTTTATCGGTGATTTATACAAGAATAAGATATTATACTTTATCTCCTTCACACTTGGTCATTTTACGAGATTTTTCCGTAGGGAATATTTCCTTGTTTTAAAGAAAAAATGATAGGTGTCACAAATGAAAGTCCTCTACTTATTCAACAAACAAGTGTTCCCGACAATAGAGGCCTTCAAAAAAGGGGTCGGTCACGATAGTTGGCTGTACGGTATGTTGCGTATTCAAAAATATGAAATTGAGGCAGATTACTTGGAGATAGAGAAATTCATACCATTGAAATTTGCGGAATTCTTGAAGAAACACTTTCTGACGATGCATTATGCGCACCTACCGTTGTTTCCTCTATTTTTCAGATATGACATTGTCTTTACATCAACGGCTTATGCGAGTCTGATTTTGAAAGCGATTCTTCGTATTAAGAGATTCAAATGGATAGTTCTCGATTTTAACGTTTTGGGTACGATTGGAAATGGCAGGAGGCTTCGCCAAAAAATATACGCCTGGGCTGTTTCAAAAGCCGATGGGGTGGTCTGTATCTCTGAAGTGGCGGCCAGTGCTATGAAAAAGAGGTTCCCTCATTTGGCTGATAAGATCATTTTCTTATACGAAGCGACGGATCCAAATTATTTCAAGCCAAATCCAGAAATTATTGAAAAAGATGTTGTCATTTCAGTTGGAAACTTCGGTCGTGATTTTGAGACTCTGATAGAAGCGACCAGAGGCTTGGATGTTGAATGTCGTCTGGCCACGAAATTGATTTCTCCAGAAAAGGCCAAGTCATTACCAGCTCATGTTACGGTAAGACTTTATAGTCATGCAGAGATGTTACAAGCATATGCCGAAGCTAAAATTGCTGTTGTTGGGATCGCCTTGAAAGATGATTATTACGATTCTGTGGGCACCTTTGCATTAGGTGAATCCATGTCTATGGGCAAGGCCACTATCGTAACGCATACAAAGAGTATGGAATCTTATGTAAAGGATGGCATCAATGGATATTTCGTGCCATACAAGGACTCTGGGGCCATGAGAAGTAAAATCTTGGAGCTCTTGAGAAATGATGAACTTAGGCATAGGATAGGTGCTGAGGCTCGTAATTTTGCGGTAGAATACCTAGATGGTGAGAAATTTACCCGCGATTTGGCCGCTTATTTTAAAAGCTTATATAGTAATTAAGGTGAAAGTTCGGTGAGTATGTGTCCTCCTCGGAACGGAACATGTTCCTCAGAAGACACATACTCACT
>CAZAON010000290.1:0-3752 GCA_964486655.1 uncultured Flavobacteriales bacterium | reverse complement strand
ATCACTACATGTGGAGCAACGGTGACACATTAAATCCTGCCAACGGTCTTGCAACCGGTACTTATACAGTTACAGTTACTGACGATAACAGCTGTGCTGCTTCGGGAACTGTAAGCATCATCGCGCTTACTCCTGTTGATTTCGTTATCCACTCATCACCTGCAACCTGTGTTGCTAACGATGGTTCTGTCTGGGTGACTCATACCGGTGGTGTTGGTCCGTTCTCATATCATTGGTCAAATACTACTGATACAACAAGTTCAGTACAAAATAACCTCATTACCGGTTCGTATACCGTAACTGCAGTTGATCTTGGTACAGGTTGTTCGGAAGTTCTGACTGACATCGTTCAGAACGCTTCGGGATTATCTGCAACTATTACTTCATCAACTGATGCTACCTGCGCTTCTTCTGAAGACGGTTCAGCAACAGTAATGGCATCAGGCGGACAGCCTCCTTACACTTATCTGTGGCCAAATGGTGATACTACAGCAACAACAACTCACCTCGGTGCAGGAACTCACATTGTAATGGTTGAAGATTATGCAGGTTGCCGTGCTTATGCTTCTGTTACAATTGGCTCTACCAATCCGGCTCCGGTCGTAGAACTCGGTCCTGATACAATGCCTTGCATCGGCACACCTTATCTGATGGATGCCGGTCCGGGTGGTACATCTTACCTCTGGAGCGATAACAGCACCGGTCAGACATTAACGGTTGGTACTTCAGGAGTTTACTCAGTAGTTGTTACAAACCAGTTTGGCTGTCAGAGCTTTGATGCGATCAATGTTACTTTCGTAACTTGTTTTGCTTCACCTGCTACTTCAAACCCTGGATTAGTAAGTAATAACAATACAAATGTCAGAACTCATTCTAACGTTAATGTATTCCCTAACCCTGCTAACTATGAAGTAAATGTTAACATTGCCCGTATCCGCGATACAGAGGTTACCCTGACACTTACCGATATCTTAGGAAACAAGGTTTACTTCAGCAAAGAAACCGCTGAATCGGGTTACTCTAAGAGAGTTGATATCCACACTTTACCTGCCGGAATCTATATGATGAAGGTTGAATATAGCGGTGAGATCAGCACTTCCAGAATCGTGAAACAATAACCTAACCATAGTTTTATAGTTAAAAGAGGCTGTCTTAAAAAGGCAGCCTCTTTTTTTATGGAGAAAGCAGATTTTAATCAAAAGGATTACTTTTGCGTCCATAACAGAAAATTGTGTTTGCAGTATTCAGAAAAGAGATAAGTAGCTTTTTTAGTTCATTGACGGGATACATTGTTATGCTCGTCTTTTTAATCTCAACCGGATTGATCATTTGGGTTTTTCCGGATTCTCATTTCAATATATTGGAAAATGGCTATGCGACCTTGGAACCATTGTTTGTACTTGCTCCATGGCTTTTCCTTTTTCTAATTCCCGCAGTAACCATGCGTACTTTTGCGGAAGAAAAAAAGTCAGGGACAATAGAATTGCTGCTGACCAAACCGCTGACTGATTTTCAACTGGTATTTGCAAAATATTCTTCAGCATTTGTTCTGGTTGTAGCGTCTTTGGCACCAACGCTGGTTTACCTTATTTCAATTTACTACTTATCGACCCCTGTTGGTAATGTTGACCTGGCGGGAATCGCAGGGTCTTATATCGGGTTACTGTTGCTTTGCAGTGGATTTGTTTCCATTGGTATTTTCTGTTCATCAGTTTCAGGAAACCAGATTGTGTCTTTTATTGTTTCACTGATAATCTGCTTTTTCTTTTATAATGGCTTTGATTTTATCAGTACCATAATCGATATGCCTTTTCTGAGTAATGTCCTTGCACAAACAGGAATCAGCATTCATTATGTTTCTTTAAGCCGTGGAGTGATAGATTCACGGGATGTGATCTACTTTTTCTCTCTGACATTGTTTTTTCTCTTTTTGTCACGTTTCACACTGGAAAGGAGGAAATGGTAATGTCCAAAAATGCCAAGAGGCAAAGCCTGATCCAGCTGATCTTATTATTGGCAATTCTGATTATTGCCAATGTGCTGAGCAATTATCTCTTTACGCGGATCGACATGACCCAGGAAAAGAGATACTCACTTTCGAGCTCGTCAAAAGAACTGGCAAGTAGATTACCCGATATAGTTTACTTCCGCATATATCTAGAAGGAGAATTGCCGCCCGGATTTACAAAGCTGAAAAACTCAATGCGCGAAATGCTTGATGAATTCAAAGTTTATTCCGGAGATAAAATTGAATATGAGTTTATCGATCCTTCGGCAAATCATGACGAAAAGCAAAAAGTAACCTTATACAGACAACTTTCTGAAAAAGGACTTTACCCTACGACACTTGAGCAAAAAGAAGAATCGGGACAATCGCAAAAGATCATTTTTCCGGGCGCATTAGTAACGTATCGAAGCAAGGAATATCCGATGCAGTTGCTTAAAAGTAAAATCGGAAGTACGCCCGAACAAATGTTGAACATATCTGCCGAAAATCTGGAATATGAAATAACAAGCATGCTCAGAAAGATTACGGCAACACAAGGGAAGCAAATTGGATTGTTGATGGGTCAAAATGAGTTTTCCGACTCGAGACTTGCAGATATCGCGAAGGGATTAAGTGAATTTTACAAAGTAGATACAATATCAATCAGAGGTCAGTTACATGCGCTGGACGATTTCAGCACTGTGATAATTTCCGGTCCGAGTACTATTTTTGATGAAAAGGATAAATTTATCATTGATCAGTACATAATGAAGGGCGGGACCATGTTGTGGCTGATTGACAAGGTAATGATGAACATGGACAGCTTGAGTACGTCTGCAACAAGCCTCGCATTACCGGGTGAAATCAATCTGGACGATATGCTTTTCAGATACGGGATCAGGATCAATTCGGATCTCATTCAGGATCTCCAATGCGCACCTATTCCTGTTGTTACAGGCTATGTAGGAAATCAGCCAAAACAAAAATTATTTCCGTGGTTATATTTTCCGTTACTCCAAACCGAAAGCAAGCATCCGATTGTAAATAATCTGAATGCAGTAAAAGGAGAATTTGTCAGTTCAATTGATACCATAGAAACAGAAGGTTTAAAGAAAACGGTTTTACTTACTACCAGTAAATTCAGCAGAGTTCAAATGACGCCTACGCGTGTTAGTATAAACAGTGTAGCCGACAAACCTGATCCGAAATTATTTAACCGGAAATTTATTCCGTGCGCTGTTTTACTCGAAGGTAATTTCAATTCCAACTTCGCCAACCGTGTACCACAGCAACTGATCAATTCGCCGGAAATAAATTTTAAGGAGAAAAGTGTTGATACAAGAATGATCGTAGTTTCTGATGCCGACATCATTGTTAATCACGTTAGTAAAAAAGGAAATATTTTCCCACTGGGATACGATCGCTTCACGGGTCAGACCTATGGTAACAGGAACTTTATTCTTAACTGCGTTGACTACCTTTGCGGTAATAAGGACATCCTGGAATTGCGAGGTAAGGAGTTCAAGCTTAGACTTCTTGATTCCGGTAAAACCGAAAATTCAACTTTTATACAATGGGTCAATATTCTTATCCCTGTTCTTATTATCCTGATTTTTGCACTGGTATTTAATTTTATTAGAAAGAAAAAGTTTGAAAAAATATGAAACAAAATAAATGGCTACTAATTGTATTGATCGCTCTGGCATCTGCAGCAATCTATTTTATTCAAACAAAGAAGAAGTCATCTCTCAATGATGAATTGCGT
>CAZAON010000289.1:0-8986 GCA_964486655.1 uncultured Flavobacteriales bacterium | reverse complement strand
GTTTCAAATGACAGACTTGCTTTCGTCGAAAAGACAGAAATTGTACCAACTAGAGATTTGTTTTGGTTTTTATATTTCAATTTATACTTTTACCGACCGCTTAACTTATCATTAACAAAATAAAAATATGGGACGAAAGCTTTACTTGTCACTCGTCATTTTACTATTTACCGTTGCAGTTTCATATGCGCAAACGGGTGAAATAAAAGGAAAAGTAACAGAACCCGGAGGAAAGGAACCTGTTCCTTTTGCCAGTGTTGCTGCATTGATAAATGGAAACGAGGTTCGCGCCACGGTTACTGATATCGATGGAAACTACACTCTCAAACCTCTTAATCCTGGTAAATATGATATCAAGGTTACCTCGGTCGGGTTTCAGCCATCATTAAAAAATGGTGTTACTGTTTCAATCGACAAAATTTCATTTGTAAATATTGAAATGGCAAAAGGTGTTGACCTGAAACAAGTTGATGTAACTGAATATGTAATACCTCTTATCGATCCGGGTACCACTGCCCGAACGCAGTCATTCGATAAAGAGCAGATCATGGCTCAGCCAACCAGAGATGTAAACTCTGTCGTATCACAGGCTGCCGGTGTCTATCAGAATTCAGATGGCGAATTAAACGTTCGTGGTTCCAGAGATGATGCGACTACATATATAGTAGATGGTATTAAAGTAAGAGGTGGTGCGGGTATCGCCCAAAGAGGTATCGAGCAAATCACCGTCATTACAGGTGGAATTCCGGCACAGTACGGTGACGTGACAGGCGGTGTAATCAGCGTTACTACCCGTGGACCATCCAGTGAATTTGGCGGAGGTGTCGAATTAGCGACTTCGGAATTATTGGATGATTACGGCTATCAACTGGCTGCGGCAAGTTTAACCGGACCGATTATTTCAAAAAAGGATTCGGCTGGGAATAAGACTCAGTCTTTGGCAGGATTCTTCTTCGCGGGTGAATATCAATATGACAAAGATCCGGCCCCATCTACAATACCTATTTATAAGGTTAATGATGATCTGCTTAATGATATCAGACAAAATCCTTTGGTACCATCACCATCGGGACAAGGTTATATACACCGTGCATCTTTTTTAACGAATGACGATTTTGTTTCACAGAAATACAGAGAGAATGTCCCTCAAAGTGCAATTCGTCTGAATGGTAAACTGGATTTTCGTGTGGTAAAAAATGTGGACCTTACTTTCGGCGGTTCTTATGAAAGGTTAGACAATCGTGAATTCACGGATATCTATTCATTAATGAACTATGATAATAATCCTCAAAGGATAATAAATAAGTGGAATGCTTTTGGAAGGATTACACAAAGGTTCAACCAGGAATCGGATGAGAAATCTTCCTCTGTAATAAAGAATGCCTATTATACAGTTCAGTTAGATTATAACTATAGTAAGACATTACGCCAAAATCCCGTTCATAAAGACAATCTTTTTGATTATGGCTATGTAGGAAAGTTCACTCAATATGTTGAGCCGGCCTATGAAACTTCTTTATCAGCCGGTAATGATACTTTATTCTTTAATCAGACTGCTACAAACGGAACTTATCTTGATTTTCAGCCCGGAACACAGAATCCTTATACATCAAATTACACTTCCCAATATTATGCATTTACTGATCCGTTGGGAGTTGATGGCAATCAGGACAACCCGTCCAATGTGGAAGCGAATGGCGGATTGCTGAATAAAGACAACAGAAACGGTCTAAACGTTTATGGTTTATGGGCTACTCCGGGTCGTGTTGCGTCCAGCTACAACTTCCAGGAGAATACTCAGGGACGAATTACTGCTCAGGGTTCAGCCGATATTAAAAACCATAACATAATGATTGGTTTTGAATATGAGCAAAGAGTAGACCGCGGATACAGCATTGTTCCGAATGATTTATGGACACTAATGAGATTACTTGGCAATCAAAAATTAAGTGGTGTTGATTCATCAACACAACATATACTCTATACTGATATTAACGGTTTTCCGACTACATACATAACGTATGATAAAGGAAAATATGTGCCGGCAAAGAATAAAGAAGATGAAGTTATCGGATCAGGATTTTATGAAAATGTTCGTCAGCTTGTTGGCTTGAACCTGAATGATACAATTCAGACAGACATGTACGATCCTTCTATCTATTCTCTTGATTTGTTTACTCCGGATGAATTGCTGAATGGAGGTAATCCGTACATTAATTATTATGGTTATGATTATACGGGTTCGGAAAAAACGAATGGTTCATGGAACCTGAATGATTTTTATGTCAATAAAGATGACGACAATAATTACCTGCGTAAGATAGACGCATATCGTCCGACTTATACTGCCGCATACCTGCAGGATAGATTTTCATTCAATGATATCATGTTTAATATCGGCGTTCGTGTCGACCGTTTTGACGCGAATCAGAAAGTACTTAAGGATCCATATGTATTGTATGAAACACATAAGGCAAGTGATCCTGAAGTTTCCGGTTTGGCTAATACCGAGGTTCCGGGTAATATCGGAGGAGATTATGCGGTGTATGTAAACAATTCTGAAAATCCTTCTGAAGTAGTAGGATACAGAAACGGAAGCAAGTGGTATGATGCCACTGGTGCTGAGATTACTGATCTTACTGTGTTAACAACCGGTGGAAGCGGACAGGGTGGTATTCAGCCTTACCTTACAGAAGAAGGAAAAGAGAATTATAAGAGAAATTACGTTAATCCGAATATGTTCAAGGATTATGAGCCACAGGTTACTGTTATGCCTCGTGTAGCATTTTCATTCCCTATTTCAGATGAAGCCTATTTTGCGGCTCACTACGATGTTTTAACACAGCGTCCACAGGAAAACGGACTAATTCGCTTTGACCCGATTGATTACCTGAACTGGTCACAAGGTATCAGTGCAAACTATGCAAATCCTGCCCTTAAGCCGGAGCGTACCACTGAATATGAAATTAACTTCCAGCAAAAGCTGAGCAAATCTTCAAAGTTCGGAATCTCTGCCTTCTATAAAGAGTTAAGAGATAACATTCAGATCATTGCTTTGGATTATGCATATCCTATCCGTTACACGACTTATGGTAATATCGACTTTGGTACTGTAAAGGGATTGACATTTGATTATGATCTTCGTCGTTCTAGTAACGTTCGAATGACAATTAGCTATACCCTTCAGTTTGCTGACGGAACAGGATCAGATAACACAAGTAGTAATGGTGTAATTGCCGCGCAGGGTCAGACAAACCTTCGCGAAATAAAACCGCTTGACTTTGATCAGCGTCATACTTTCGTGACATCGTTAGACTTCCACTATGGAGCAGGTAAAGATTACAATGGTCCGGTATGGTGGGGAAAACAGATTTTCTCCAGTGCAGGTGCAAATTTTGTATTCCGTGCCGGTTCAGGAACTCCATATACAAGACAGTCTAATATTACACCTACCGCTGATTTTACAACTACAGCTAACTCACGTAAAGTTATTGCCGGTAGTATAAATGGTTCACGTTACCCATGGAGCTTTAAGATCGATGCTAAGTTTGACAAGAGCTTTGATCTTGTTAAGGGTACAGATGAAAACGGAAAATCAAGAAGAGCAATTTCTGCGAATATTTATTTGCAGGTACTTAATCTGTTAAATACACAGAATATTAATTCAGTGTATGCGGCTACCGGTAGCGCAAATGACGATGGATATATCGACTCTCCGGGAGCTCAGGCTTCCATAGCCGATAAAGTTAGTCCGCAATCATATATTGACATGTACCGTGTTGCCGTGAATAATCCGGGCAACTACGGTCAGCCTCGTCGTATTCGTCTCGGCGTACAGGTTAACTTCTAATTCATTCTAATTACAATTCATGCAAATGAAAAAATATATTATTTCAGCATTTTTTGTGTTTTCTGCTTTAACTGCATCGCAGGCAAAGGAAAATTCAAATACTCAACGTATCGCTGCCCCAAATACACATCGTGTTATGGCTGGTTGTGATGCATCCAAGTCTTCTGCCGATCTGGACGTGAACAATGTACGGACCCGCATATGGATAAACGGAGACATGTGGTGGGATCTTTCCGGTACTGCTATCTATGAGGTGCCAAGAAATTCGAGAAAGAACTCCATGTTTGCCGGTGCTATCTGGGTTGGTGGAAAAGATCAGGGTGGAAACCTTAAAATGGCCGCTCAAACTTATCGTCAGTCGGGTAGTGATTTCTGGCCCGGAGCTGTGGATACGGCAACTGCGACAATCAGTGCCGAAGCTTGTTTGAAAGCCGACAAACACTATAAAATAACGTTTGCAGAAGTAAGAGAATTTCACCAGAAATATCAGATAGACGGAGATGTAAATTATCCGATTCCGCAGGTGATTAAAGACTGGCCGGGTAACGGCTCTCCTCAATATGGTCAGCAACATGTGCTGGCGCCTTTCCACGATGAAAATGGTGACGGAACGTATGACTATAATGCAGGTGATTATCCGAAATATAACCTCGACGGAGTTTCAGTTTGCGACACTTGTGAATGTGATAAGAGCTTTTTATTAGGAGATCAGACCATCTGGTGGGTATTTAATGATGTTGGAAACATTCACAAAGAAACTGATGGCGGTCCGATAGGTTTGGAAATTCAGGCTCAGGCATTCGGCTTCAGTACGAATGATGAGGTAAATGACATGACTTTCTACCGCTATAAGATTATAAACCGCAGTCCAAATATTCTTTATAATACATACTTCGGTTCATGGGTGGATCCGGATCTTGGATATTACCTGGATGATTATGTGGGTTGTGATGTAGGTCGCGGATTAGGATACTGCTATAACGGTGATGAAAACGACGAAGGTGCGACAGGTTATGGACCAAATCCTCCGGCAATCGGACTTGATTTCTTTGAAGGGCCTTTAGCAGATACGGCAGATCATTTTGATAATAACAGAAACGGTGTTATGGATGAACCGGGTGAGCAGATTATCATGGCGAAGTTCGTCTATTATAATAATAACAGTTCAACTACCGGAAATCCAAATACTGCAGATGAATATTACCAGTATCTTGATGGTCACTGGAGAGATGGTCAGCCATTAACGTATGGCGGTACAGGATATGATCCTTCCAGCGTTGATTCATGTAGTTTCATGTTCCCGGGCGATTCTGATCCGGCACATATTGGTACCGATAGTATTGATCCCGGATTCGACTGGTCAGAAGTTGAACCGACACCGGGTGGAGCACCAAACAATCCGGAAGATCGCCGGTTCCTTCAATCGGCCGGAAAATTTACCTTAATCGGTGGAGCTGTAAATTACATTACTACAGGAGCCGTATGGGCACGTACATCATCAGGTGGTGCGAATGCATCTGTTAAGCTTTTGAAACTCGCTGACGTTAAAGCTCAGAACCTTTTCGACGCATGTTTCCAGATCATGGATGGTCCTGATGCTCCGGATTTAGCTATTCGTGAATTAGACAAAGAAATTATCATCTCTCTCAGCAATCCGGAAGGTTCTAATAATGAGAAGGAAGATTACACAGAAAAGGACAACAACATTCCGGATATTCAAAATGCTATTTTCCTTTTCGAAGGCTATAAAGTATACCAGGTAATTGATGGATCTGTTACTATTAATGACTTGAAAAATGCGGATAAAGCGCGATTGATTTTCGAATGTGACATCACTAATGGTGTTAAGCAGATTGTAAACAAGAGCTTCAATGGTGATTTAAATGCATTCGTACCTACTGAAGAGGTATTGGGTAAGGATCTTGGATTGAAACATTCATTCCGCGTGACTCAGGATGCTTTTGCAACAGGAGACCCGGCACTTATAAATCATAAGACATATTATTTCATGGCCATTGCCTTTGCTTATGATTCTGTTGCCGATGTCTTTGATCCGTATATTGTTGATCCGACAAGACCGGGTTTATTCGGTCTGCCTTATATTCAGAGTCGTCAGACAGGAGAAAAACTTGCTGTTCCGGTTTATACAGCAATCCCGCATATTCCGGCTCCTGAAGCTCTTGGTTTAGTATTAAACACATCATTTGGAGACGGACCGGAAATTACAAGAATAACCGGATTTGGAAACGGATACATATTGGGTTCTGACCGATCTACCCTGGATATTAAGCAGGATCAGGTTGAACAGATGATTTATGCTCAGGGACCGAACTTTATTCAGTATCCTACTTATCAGAGAAGTCGTGGCCCGGTTGATATCAGGATCTTCGATCCGGTAAAAGTAACGCCGGCTGAATTTGAATTATGGCTGACAGATACAAACCGATTTACAGGCCGTTGGGTACTGAAAAATAATACGACCGGTCAGATTGATTCTTCGGAGAAGACAATTGAAAATCCGTATGACCAGCTATTTAAAAATTATGGATTCTCAATTAACGTAATGCAGGTTGACGGTCCGGGCGATAACCCTGAAAAATCAACATTCGGAAACGGATTTATTGAAGGAACAATTGAGTTTGCCAATGCAAATAACAGATGGTTAACAGGCTTTGGTGATATTGATCAGATTCCTCCGTTTAACTGTATTAATTCCGGTAAAACAGATGCATCAACATTCCCTCCAAATAAAGAAGGAATGGACGATGGACAGCATTTCGAGAAAATACTGAACGGAACATGGGCTCCATATAATCTGGTGAATAACACATCAGGATTAACAGTTGACTTTATTGCCCCGGCTCCGGATTTCCAGGTACCGAATAGCGGACAGGAAGTTAATCCAGATACACTAAGATATGTTAACAGCGTTGATATTGTGATTACACCGGACAGATCCAAATGGAGTCGCTGTGTAGTTTTCGAAATGGGTAACGACTTTAATCGTACCGAAGGATTTCAGTATAAGAACCTGATCAGGAAGGCGCCTTCCATGAATATCGACGGAACCTATTCAACGACAGACTCGGGTTATAGTTATTTCCCGGGTTATGCTGTAAACATTGAAACAGGCGAAAGACTGAATATTGCTTTTGGTGAAGACAGCCGCTTGTCATCTTATGGCGGTCGTGATATGAAATGGAATCCGGGTAGCGTTGGTTTTGATCTAATTGATGATACAGCGACACTTGTTGCCGGAGGTAAACATTACGTATATGTATTCGGAAACAGAAGACAAGAATCGGGAGTTGCTGTTCCTGATACAACATATTATGGACCGGCTTACGATGGATGTAAATTCATTCACGACAAGATGTGGGGAATTACAGTTACCCAGATTTTGACAAGCGCGCCAAAGCGTCGTGAGGTAGTCAAAGCATGGAAGGATTGTATGTGGGTTGGAGTTCCTGCAGTTGCAGCCGGACAGAACCTTTTGGATAATGAAGCAAAAATTCGTTTAAGGGTAGCTAAGCCTTACAGACAATTTGATACTCAGACATGGGTTCCAAATAACAATTTCCCATACTACAAATTCAATACATATGATATGGCTGCAAAAGTTGAGCAGACAGTTGTTGCACAAAATGCACTCAGTCTTATCAATGTTGTACCGAATCCATACTATGCTTATTCGAATTATGAAGCAAATCAGCTTGATAACAGAGTAAAGATTGTTAATCTTCCTCCGAAATGTGTAATCTCCATTTACACTCCTTCCGGTACATTAGTAAGAAGATTCAACAGATCTGTATCCGGAAATAACAGCGATTACAATAATACTGAAGGTGGAAAAGTGGGTGATAAGTCACCAAACATTGAAGCTTGTCAGGATTGGGATATGAAGAACACTCAGGCTATTCCAATCGCAAGTGGTATGTATTTAATACACGTTCAGGCAGATGGTATTGGAGAGCGAACTATTAAATGGTTTGGAGTAATCAGACCTATTGACCTTGAATCTTTCTAAAAATATTATTTCGACATCAAAAGATAAGATATGAAGCACATCTATAAGCGTAGATTGTTTAGCCTGGTAATTACGGCTATTCTTGTACAGGCAGGAGGAGTTAAAGCCGGAAATCCTGATCGTGCAGGACAGGCAGGAGCAACTGAGCTATTAATTAATCCATGGGCACGTTCTTCAGGAATGGGAGGAGCGAATAGCGGTAGTGCCCACGGTCTTGAAGCGCAGTTTTTAAACGTAGCCGGAACAGCTTTTACCAAGGGAACAGAGGCAATATTCTGTCATACAAATTACCTGCAAGGCAGTGGTATGGGAATAAACGCATTCGGAGTAACTCAAAAAGTAGGCGAAGCAGGAGTGCTTGGATTAAGTCTCATGTCATTAAGTTTTGGTGATATTCAGGTTAAAACGACAGAAATTCCTGAGCCGGGACAAGCCTATTATACTCCGCAATACATTAACATGGGAATTTCTTATGCTAAAGTGTTTTCAAATTCGATCTACGGGGGAATGACTTTACGGATTATTTCCGAAAGCATTTCAAACGTTGGCGCAAGCGGATTAGCATTAGATGCGGGAATACAATATGTAACGGGAACAAATGAAGACAGGGACAATATTAAATTCGGTATCGCTCTCCGAAATGTCGGAACTCCGTTAGAATTCAGTGGTGATGGTTTGTCTACCAGGGTAGCAGCGCCAAATACTAACGGTGTTTATGAATTATCTGTTGAACAACGTACACAGGGATTTGAAATGCCTTCGTTAGTGAACATCGGTCTGACCTATGATTTTACATTGGCGACTGATCACAAACTAGGTGTATCAGGTACGTTCACTTCTAATTCCTTTACAAACGATCAGTTTGCATTGGGATCAGAATATCGTTTCCGTAACATGTTTATGTTCAGAATCGGATTTACTTACGAAAAGGACATTTTTGACAGTGACCTCCGTACAACATGGAATACCGGTCCGTTTGCCGGCGTGACAGTTGATCTTCCTTTCGGAAAATCAGGAAAATCGTTCGGAATCGACTATTCTTTCCGTGATACTAATCCTTGGGACGGTACACATAGTCTCGGGCTTCGTTTCACTTTATAAAAAAAACA
>CAZAON010000288.1:0-4639 GCA_964486655.1 uncultured Flavobacteriales bacterium | reverse complement strand
TCACGAAATTTGGAACAGTCGTAGTAACAGTAGAGCGTATATTAGTTCCAAATTGTTCGGAAGCAATCGTTACGAATACCGCCCAGTATCCGGCCGCAAAACCAAGAAAGGCACATATCCAGTAAAACAAAACAGGGTCGGTTACGGATGTGAAAAGATATAGCGGAACGGCAATGACCGTTACCGAAAGGTACATGAAAACAATTTTTATTCTGCTTCGAAAAATCTGACTCAGGTAACCGCTCATGAAATCGCCGAAAGAAGTGCCAATATAAAAGTACATGACAGCGTTGCCTGTAACTATATTAGCAATGCCCTTTATCGCGCTTACATCTCTGGCCAGAGCGATTAAAACACCAATCATATACCATATCGGCACACCAATAGCAATGCAACTTAGGTATTTGACAAATAGTTTTTTTGATTTAAAGAGACTAAGAAAGTTTCCTCTGGATACCTTTTTCGGGTCCAGACCCTGATACATATGACTTTCATACGCACCTATGCGCAGTAATAGAAGTAATATTCCGAGAACCCCTCCGATTATGTACGCTACCTGCCAGGGCGCGTAATGATGCCCCGTGATATCAGCAAAAAGTCCGGAGAAGAAATTGCCATATAGGGAAACCAGATTCGCGGCAACGGCACCCAAAACTCCAAAAGACACAACTATCATCGTTCCGTAACCCCGATGCTTCTGAGTCATGGTTTCACTCACCAGGGTAATGCCGGCTCCCAGCTCTCCGGCCAGGCCAATTCCCGCGATCAGCCTGAGCCAGGCATATTGATTCAGATCCGTCACAAAGGCGTTCAGAATATTTGCAGCGGAATAAAGAAGAATAGAGCCAAATAAGACCGAAAGCCTGCCTTTTCTGTCACCTAGAATCCCCCATAATATTCCGCCTATCAGCATTCCCATCATCTGCCAGTTCATTAGACTTAATCCGGCATCGGTCAGAGCCTGCCCTTTAATTCCCAGCGATTCAAGGCTTGGATTCTTTATAACCTGAAAGAGAATCAGGTCATAGATATCGACGAAATAACCTAAAGCGGCGACAATTACTATGATGTTGAACGGGGATGTATGGGCCTTTCTCACTATTCTTTCGTCTAAATTCCAGGGTGTTGATGTTTTGACAATATACAACACAATGTTTGCAGCGAACTTAGAATTTTTAGCTGTATTAATTAGATTTTCGATCAATAAAACTGCATGAATAAGGTATTTTTTACGATTCGAAAAGTTGAATGTCTGAGGCTCAATGGCTAACGACTTCGAAGGCTATTTCAAGTTTTTTCCTAAATTCGCGCCGCCGGAAAAAGCGGTATTTAGTAAAAATGACACCTGAAGAAATTAATAAAATTCTGGAAATACCGACCTGGGACACGTACTCAGCGGTTAAGTCGGAGGAAGCCGGATTTATTTATGATTTCCTCAAAGAAAAGAAGATAAAAAGTACGCTCGAAGTAGGATTTGCTTTTGCCAAATCGGCTTCACATATCATTGCCGCAACCGATTCTCATCATATTGCCTGCGATCCTTTTCAGGATCATTATAAAGGCATGGGATTGAAGAATATCGAAAAACTCGGATTTAAAGATAAGCTGCAGTTTATACCTGACTTTTCGCATAATGTTCTCCCTGCTTTTGTCAAGGAGAAGAAGAAGTTCGACTTTATTTTTATTGATGGCGACCATAAGTTTG
Source organism: uncultured Flavobacteriales bacterium (assembly GCA_964486655.1). GTDB lineage: Bacteria > Bacteroidota > Bacteroidia > AKYH767-A > 2013-40CM-41-45 > JADKIH01. The sequence goes on along the minus strand of CAZAON010000288.1, from coordinate 2,934 downwards.
ATGGCATTCTTGTCGATTTCTATTATGCTGATCTGCTGCTCAACAATAATGGTTATGTGCTTATGCATGATACCTGGATGCGCAGTACCAGACTTGTAGAGAAATTTATCAAGACAAACCGGAACGATTACCGTTTTATCAAAACTCCTCTTCGTAATTTTTCAATGTTTCAGAAAGTCGGTACCGACTCTCGTAATGGCATGTTCTTTCGTGAATTTTATACTCCTAAATCATTGATAGTTCACAACATGATAATGTGGATGACGAATGGTAAAAAAAGCGCGGTTAAGAATGTGCTTTTCAAAATTAAGGATGCAGTAAAGTGATCGGTATTTACAGGTTCCGTTAACTGATTTTACAGAGAAATCTTTTTTGCAATTACCCGAAAATTGCCTTGTTGTTTATTAAAAAAGTTTACTTTTGCGGCGGAGAGATGGCAGAGCGGTCGATTGCGGCGGTCTTGAAAACCGTTGAGGCTAAAACCTCCGGGGGTTCGAATCCCTCTCTCTCCGCAAACCCCGAATTCAATTCAAATTCGGGATTTTTACAGTCTTCGGACTCGTTCGGACAAATGTTCGAACACGATCAACGTGATGACGATACTAGCACTGGCAGGTGTATATCAGATTCGCCAATGAGATCGACACCATACGTATTACCAAAACTTTTTGATGCAGGAGGCGACATTCGTAAAGAGTGGTTCGTCTTTTTTTATTATGAGATCAATGGCAAGCTGAAGCGGTTCCGGAAGACAGAGGGCTTTGCTCAGTGTCAGACCATCGAGGAAAAGAGGGCGCATGGAAATATGCTCTGTTTGAAGTATGAGATGGATCTTCGTAATGGATGGAATCCGGTTGCATGCAGGCGGACCGAAAAAAAGAATCATCTCGAATACCAGGTACAGCAGAAGATCGGAAGCAACATGCGCATTGATCATTGGCTGAACCGCTTTGTTGAAGAATGTAAACTTCGATCGCTTCGGGATAAATCGGTAAGCACGTACCTGAGCAAGTTCAGGAAGTTCAATAATTGGTTAACCGAATACAAGTTGAATGAAAATGCGCTTGTGAGTTTTCAGCTAACACAAGCCCGGGTATATGCCGATTATCTCCGCCGGTCGAAAATATCAGCCAAAACATTTAACGCTCATATTAACACACTTGAAACGGCGTGGAAGTGGATTATAAGAACAAATCAATTAACAATGGTAAATCCCTGGACAATGATAGATAAGTCAGCTGTATCGAAATCCCGTAAGCAAATTTTCAATCCTGATCAGCGGGAAGCAATTTTAAATTATCTCAGGGAAAATGATCCTTTTCTTTGGATGGTATGCATACTAATATTCAAATCGTTCATTCGACCGGGACGAGAAATGCGCGGATTAAAAATTAAGGATATAGATTTTCATAACAATGTGATCTGGATCCCGAGCGAAATTGCAAAGAACAAAAAAACACAGGGCGTTCCTCTCCCGGGTGAAGTCAAATCGATGTTACTCGAATTTAAAATCACAAGTTTTCCGGGAGAGTATTACCTGTTAAATCCTGATGGCTTCTCTGCATATCCCGTAAGCCGTGACTTTTGGAGTAAACGATTCGCGAAACTCATGCAGAAAATGAAAATGCCGGCAGGCTTATCAATCTACACCTGGAAGCATACAGGAAATAACATAGCACATACTAACGGAATGCCGTTAAAGATGCAGAAGGAACTGAACCGACACTGGAGCCTGGATCAGATGGATGACTATCTGTCGAGCATGACAGCCCCTGACCATAACGAAGTTGATAAGTACATCAAGATTTAATTAAGATTCGTGCATTTCAGCAATGAGATAATTAAATCGAAGCTTGCAATTGCATGCTCATGGCCGAATTTACGGCGCAGGGTTCTGTAGATTTGATTGCAGATTTTCGAAATTTCTTCAATGAGAATTTTCCCTGTGAAAACTTCATCGAGCATCTTTACGAAGGCGGAAAGATCAATAGTCAATACCTTGCCTGTGGATGTCGGGAGTTGGATAATCATAAGTGTGTGAGGTTAGTTAGCGAATGCAAACTAATAATTAAAGTATATACCGAAAGCAATTACCCTCACTTTCCCTAATATATGCGAATTTTTGGTGAACGATTTTGAAAATTCAAAATTCCATTAATAGTCTGAAATCAGAATAAATTTGCGGCAAAGCCTAAAAAAACAGCGACCAGAAAAATTAAAGCAAGCGTGAGAAAAACGTCGAGCAAAAATATAATTGTAATCCACTTAAGCCTCATCTCACCTGAAAAAAAGTATGGTACCTAATATCCCTATTGCGATTGCTTCCGCTTTTATCCAGGTGTTTTTTCTCTCGATAACTCTCTCCTTCTCACCCAGCTTGAGGTTAACGGTATTCAGGTCCTTGCAAAGTCTGTCCCGTTCAGCTGCAGCTGAGTAGAGATAATCGAAAGTGGTTCGCTTAACGAGTATCTTCCTAACGGTATCCGTGGGCAGCGGCTGCGCTGTCACCTTTTGCAACTGCAGCACTATCAGAAGCGCCGGCAATAGCAGGATCAATTTTAATTTCATGGCTAACTGGATTTGAATTGCAATTGCATGGATGCATAACGTATCCTACAACACCTGCCAATATTAAGGCTATTGCAAGTAGAATATAAAATGCCCGTTCGTTCATTCGATTACGTTTAATACCCTGTCGTCACTTTCATTCATTGTCTCTCTTACAGACCTGATCTGGCATACACAACCATGAGATGACAGCTTTGATTCATCTTCCGGGGTTTTCGGATTATCGGCCGATATCCCATGAACCCAAAATTCTGAACGGCCAAACATCATGTTATCCGGATGTGGTACCAGCTTCATTGCTACCGGACCGAGATTATCATGTGTAACAGCGAAAAGAAAAATATAGAGGCCTCTTGGAAGAGGCCC
>CAZAON010000287.1:0-4271 GCA_964486655.1 uncultured Flavobacteriales bacterium | reverse complement strand
CATTTGGAACGACAGGAGTTAATTCACAAATAAGCCTTGGATCAGATACATTGTTTAATACTGTAAATTATTTTCCTGGAGATTATCCGTTCTTCGCTTCATTTGTTGAAGGTCTGGGATGTACAGGTTGGCGATTGTCTCCATGCTTTGAAGGAGATTATTATGAATACCTGACAGCTTACCGGAAAGCAAATGACAGTTCAGGAATATTTACCGACGCTTCGCTGCTGAATAAGGTTCCGATTATTGATGAAATCTCAAACTTATTTTATCCTAATCCTGCTTCTAATTCAATAGTAGTGGAAGGTAAGGAGGGGAGTGATGTTGCAATTGTAAACTATATTGGTGAAGTGGTTTTAAAGCGAAATCATATTTCAGGAAGAGAAGAAATTATTTTAAGTGATTTAACTAGTGGAATGTATATTATTACTTTTTCAAATACATTAACTAGGATAACTTCAAAACTCTTTATTACGAATGATAAAAATCACTAAATAATCTTTATCAATTTATACGATTTATTTCCAACACAGTTGCGCCGTACTTTCCAATTTCCATCCTAAAATATATTAATTGCTGTGAAGCTTCGATCGCTGCAGGGTTTAACACAGAGAAACAAAGACACAAAGGTCATCAGAGACAGTCTCTGTTTAACTTCGTAACTTCGTTTCTCTGTGTTAAAAAATTTGTGCTCAAATTAATGCAACAACCCCATCGCCTGCAATCTTGCTTCCAACTCATCCAACCTCGTCCGTAAATTATTGATGACGGTCATTTCATTCAAATCATATGCTCCCGCAACCGATAAAGCGCTGGAAGCCGTTAATGCAGCTTCACTATAGAATTTAAGTACAGTTCCATCACCATTCATCACATGGATCACTGAAGTTCCGGAAATTATTTCATCACTGTAAATCTGTATTCCCACATTTGTCGCACTGCCAAGTGTTGAAATTGGCGGCGCTCCGTTTTGAATCACCAGTACTTTTTCTCCATTGGTGCCAACCGAAGATTGTCCTGCAACAACATCACCAATTACCGTATTCCCGTTTAGAACCGCAGCTATATTTTGATTCGAAGAACTTTGTCCCGTTACATTTGAAACATATAAACCAATATTTTTAGCTGTAGGATTCGGACTCCACGTTCCGCTCGTTGCTATCTGCAATCCGATGCGGTTATCCGTACCAATTGGACTGACCGACGATGCCTCATTATTAATTAATACAGCTACGCTTTCATCAAACACCGGGTTAATTTCTCTGACGTGCAAAGCTGCACCCGGCGTACTTAATCCAATTCCAACCTTTGCCTGAACACCCACGGGATTATAATAAATTTCACCTGATGCACCAACGCCGCCCTCATTCCAAAGAGAACTTCCTCCGCTTGTTAATGATACCCACGAACCGTTTTTTCTACCTTCTAAATCGGCACCAGACCAGCGAACCGTTCCGTCAGGAGGAACAACCGAAACTGAATTACCGACTATTATCGCACCTTCTATATGAAGCTTTTCAAGTGGCTCTGTTGTTCCCAATCCGACATTTCCGGTATTTTCCTCCAGAAATAATCGGCTCTTTATTCCGGAGGCATGATTATCTTCAATGGAGAATCCCATATTACCCAGTGAAGAAGGATTCAGGTTTATTGACCAGTCCTGGCTGCCATCATGAGAAGTACAATTGATAAATTTGCTTTTCAAAATACTGCGTGTGATAATTCCTAACGGAGCATCCGGAGTATCAATACCGATTCCAATAGATCCCTCCGGGGTAATTGTTATTCTGTTTTCAGATGGTAGGGAATTGTGAATTTTCAGGCCGCCACCGAGTGGTTGTAATCCCAGGGTTGAATGTGATAATGAAAGTCCGCCGGGAGTATAGTCACCATGTCGCGCCTGAATCTGACGACTGTCTAACACCATGTGATCCGAACTAATCGGACCGGCAATAATTATTCCTGTATTTTCAATAAGATTGACATCCGATAGTGGATCTGTCGTTGGTCTGGTTACATGAAGCGTAACATCCGGATTTGATTCGTTGATGCCGACATTCCCACCGCTTCGAATGACCATACGCGAAACCCCGTGTCCGGGAGAAAATCCGATGGGTTCCGAGAAAACAAATTTACCATTGTCAGTTGTAGAGGAACTCGAATGAATGTGACCAAGGAACCAGCCATTATTCGAGAGTGAAGCTGTATTTCTAATTCTGATTCCTGTTGTTTCATCGGGAACGCTGTCGCTTACTTCAAGTTTTTCATTCGGCTCTACGGTGCCAAGGCCAACAAAGCCTGTTGTTTTTTGAAGAAATAATCTGCTTTGTAAACCCGTCGCGAAGGAGTCATCTATCGAAAAACCCGGACGGTCCAGCGGTGTCGGATTCAGATTAATGATCCAATGCTGGCTGTCATCATGAGGAGTGAATGAAATAAATTTTGCCTTAAGTTCGACTCTTGTTTTAATTGCCAACGGAATATCCTCCGTGGTTATGCCGATGCCCATACGCTGGCCGTTGCTGTAAATGCCGCTGTCGGCTTCCCAGGCAGATCCATTCCAATGAAGCATCTGACCAAATGCGGTTCCATTTGGTACATAACTTCCAACCTGATCGTCAACATATTTTTTCGTTGCCGGATGAAAGTCAGCAGTCGGTGTATAAGGATCGGTATTGGTTTTTTCCAGATAATCAGACAGTTTTTTTCCACTGTCGATAAGATCACCGAATTGATCCGCTGTTGGTATATCTCCGGCGACTGCACCTGAAACTTTATTTGCTTTAGTATTGAGAGCGGCAGCCTGTGGAATACTCACCGGCTTATCCGCATCAGCGACATTATCGACATTGCCTAAACCTATTTGCTCCTTAGTCACGCTATTATCCACTTTACTCCATTGCGTGCCATTGAAAATTGCCCAATCTCCCGTTCCCCAATCGTCAATGCCATTCAGGCTGGTATTTTGCAATGGATCTGATGAAGCATTTGAAACAACATAGTAGTCTCCTTTATTTCCAATACTACTTGACAGATTGGGAGAATTATTATCTGCATCCCATGTACCTTTGTATGATACTGATCCGGCACCCGAAGTTTGTGCATATGCAGCGAAAGGGACGCTGAGAATCTGTGTTGTTCCCATGTCAGTGAAAGCGCTTCCGCCATTTTCATCCATCTCAATTTTTATGAAAGTAGAAAGCACATTCCATTTGGTGGGATCGAACGGACCGGTTGTCGAAACGATCGTTCCTTTACCAATAGAAAGCGTAAACAATCCCAACTCATTCGTCGTTGCATTGTGTACTTCTGCATAGATGACTGGTCCGGTTGGAATGCTGTCCAGAATACTTATGCGAACAGAAATAGCGTGATTCGAAATCGGAGAGCCTGCAGTATTTCGTGCGACTGCCTGAAACGGAATTGCGATCTGCGATTGAGAAAAGGAATCAAATACTAAAGTAATTAGAATGAATGCCAGTACTAATGTGCGTTTCATGTGTGTAGGATTTAATATTTATTATGTTAAAATAAACATTTTTACCCATAAATCCTATTTGTCACCTAAATCATAATCATTTTCCCGATTTTGCCGAGCAAGAGTACAATTACTTTTTATTTTCGAATCAGAATATTTACATCTTAAATCAATAGATTCTCTTCTATATTGAATCTCGTTTAAAGCCTAATGTATAAACCGCAATCAATTCCTAATTGATACATATACACAGAACCGGCATCTGTATTGTAGCAGATATTATAAAATGAAGAATTAAAAATTGGTGCAATTAGAATAGATATATTTTCTGTTCCGAGTTTAACTCCGAATTTGACATAGGCCGTTAAAAATTCATCTTTAATTGGTATGCTATATGTATCTAAAAAGTGTTCGTATTTTTGATCGAATGGAACCACACTATTTGTTTTCCAGTAATTATAAATAATACCGGCTTCAGGAATAAAAGTAATTTTATTCTTTTTTATAAATTTGCCAACCCCTATTGGAATACCTATATAAGAACCATATGATTTTACAGATACCGTATCGTATTTCATAACACTCAAAGTTTCGGGGCTCAAAGCTCTGGCAATATTGACTTTTAAACCATAATTAAGTAAAGAAATACCACTTGTAAGATACATATTGTTCTTTTTAAAATTATAGTACAAATTAATATTATAATTAAAAAAAGTGTAACCACTTATACCATCTTTAATACGGTCAGAGTATATTTTATTGATAACGGCATTACAATAGCGAGGTGAAAATG
>CAZAON010000286.1:0-15730 GCA_964486655.1 uncultured Flavobacteriales bacterium | reverse complement strand
AGTATGCCATCAGTAATGCCATTCAACAGGGTGGAAAAAAGGCGGAGTATCTGCTTATACACATTGTTGAATCGGCGGGAGCACTTGTGATGAAACAGGACATAGATGATTTTGAATCACACACCGATAAAAGCCGTATTGACAAATATGCCGCTTCATTAATAGAAACGGGTTATGTAATACATACTAAAATCGGTTATGGTAATCCGAAAAAGTCCATTCCCGCTATTGTAAATGATTTCAATGCCGATCTTCTTGTAATGGGCGCGCATGGACATAAAGGGTTTAAGGATTTCCTCTTTGGAACAACCGTAGGAGCAGTCAGACACCGCATTAAAGCACCCTTGCTGATTGTTAAAAGGAAGTAAGAATATAGAATCTGTTACCGTATCTTCGCCGCATGGCAAAGGATCGCCAGCCGGTAATCAAGAATAAGAAGGCTGCTTTTGAATATAATTTTTTAGTGACTTATACGGCCGGAATTATGTTGACCGGAACGGAAGTGAAATCAATCAGGGATGGAAAAGCCAATCTGGTGGATGCCTTCTGTATTTTCCAGGAAGAGGGATTATGGGTGAAGAACATGCACATTTCAGAATATAGTCACGGGTCATTTAGTAATCATGATCCCAAGCGTATGAGGAAGTTATTGTTAAACAAGAATGAACTGTCGAAGATCCGGTCCCGTTTAAAAGAGAAAGGGACTACAATAATACCGGTGCAATTATTTTTCAATGAACGTGGAATAGCAAAACTGGAGATTGCGGTTGCCAGGGGAAAGAAGACGTTTGATAAGAGAGAAGATATTAAGAAGAAAGATGTTGCGAGGGAAATGAGTCGGACTGATTCTTAGGGACTGCGGTTAGGTAGTATTCCAATATTCCAAAATTCCATAATTCCAAAATTAGCAGGTTGCCGGAACCCTGAATTTTGAATAAAAAAAAAGCCGTCTGCCAAAGGCAGACGGCTTTTTTTTGGAGAATGTTTATTCTTAGAAATAGAAGCTTAATACGATGCTTCCAGAACCTGTTGAAGAATTATTTACATTAGGTGTAACAGTGTTACCAACTCCTACATTGAATTCAGAAGTTTTTCCGCCTTTTGTAGTTTGAGATTTAACAACATCAGTACCGCTTACGTTTTCAACAAAAGTAGTTGTTGTTTCAGCTTCACCGGTGCTTGTTAAAGCAAGACCCCATGTATATTCTGCAGCAAGAGACATTTTTGGACCGAAGAAGTATTCAACTCCGATGAATCCGTTAACACCGATACCGAAAACGCTACCGCCGTTAACTTCATTAACTTGTACTGAGTTTACGTCAAGAGCAGTAATAGGCTTTAAGAAAGTGTGTTCTACATCAGTACCACCACCGAAGCCAATCATTGCTTCAGCACCGTAGTAACCTCTTACACGGCCTTTTCCACGCCATTTTTGAATACCGGCACCAATCGTGATATCCATGTTGCTGGTTTTAACTTCACTTGGAGTAGTTAAACTGTCAAAACCAGGAGCATTAGCATCAGCAGTAACAGTGTTGCTTCCGAAATTCAGAGCAAGTTTAGCACGGTAAGCTGTGTTTTCATCAACAACCATTTTACCAACTAAAGTCATGTTGTTATTAGATACATAATCAACACCTGTGCTGCTGTTAGTGTTCTCGTGGAAAACACCTCCAATAGTGTTAAGAACCGGCACAGCGTCAAATCCGATTGACCACTCACCTGCTTCCGGAAGAATTGGAGTTCCGTTTTTTGATGTTAAAGTTTGAGCTCCGGCGATAATTGTAGCTGACGCCATTGCTACGGTAAGGATTAGTTTTCTCATTTTTTATGTTTTTGGGTTTAGTTATTTATTATTAATATGACTGCAAATCTATGTAAGTATTATTGTATAAGGCTTTTGGGATTTTTTTTTATAAACGTAGAATTGTTGATATGAATGTTAAACTGCCCTCTTGAAATTTGGCGCAAAGATGGGTTAAAAAAATAATATAGATCAAGTAAAATTTAATTGTGTTAAAAAGATATGCAGTATTAACACCATATGCTTTTTATTATCAATATGTTAAAATGACTTTAGTAAAGCAATTTTCTTCCAAATCCTTAAAATATGTTAACAAATTATTTAAATTTATATAAATTTAGCGCAATTATTATTGCATCTTGACTAACCAAAAATCAACCTTATGAAACAAACGCTTATTTTAATTGCATTGATGCTGTCTTTTTTCAGTCAGCAGACATTGGCACAGGAAAGAACAATTACCGGAAAGGTAATTTCTTCTGAGGATAACTTAGGAATTCCGGGGGTATCGGTAGTTGTAGTTGGGACAACTATAGGAGTGACTACAGATATTGACGGTAAGTACAGTATTAATGTTCCGGCAACAGGAACAAAATTAAAGGTAAGTGCTGTCGGAATGAAGTCTCAGGAAATAACCTTGGGGGCTGATAATGTTGTTAATCTAACAATGGAACCTGAAGTTTTAAAGCTTGATGAAGTTGTTGTTACAGCAAATGCGATTGTTCGTGAGAAACGGAGTTTGGGCTATTCAACGACTCAGGTAAAGTCTGATGAGTTGAATGCCGGACAAAATCAAAATGTTGTTGGTGCTTTACAAGGAAAGGTTTCCGGGGTCAATATTACATCGTTATCAGGTGCTCCCGGAAGTGCTCAACGTATCGTAATACGAGGAGGTACTTCTTTAACAAGAAACAATCAGGCATTATTTGTTATTGATGGAGTTCCGATGGACAATTCAAACTTCAGACCACAGGACCCAAATGATCCGGATCGTGTTTCAGACGATTTAAATAATCAGGTTGATTATGGGAACAGAGCAAATGACATTAATCCGGACGATATTGAGTCAATATCCGTTTTGAAAGGCCCTGCAGCTGCGGCGCTATATGGTTCACGTGCTTCGAACGGAGCCATTATGATTACAACAAAAAGTGGTAAACGAAAAACCGGTGGCAATGGCAAAATGGATGTCACATTCCATTCGAACGTCACATTTGCAACCCCGCTTAAACTTCCTGAATTTCAAAATGAATACGGACAAGGGGATTTAAATGGCGTTGAAGATGACAGACGTGAAAATTTTAGCTGGGGTTATGCATTTGATGGAAATTATCGTCCTTGGGGTCAGGAAATTAACGGTCAGCAAAGAATAAAGCAGTACTCCGCCATTGAAGATAACATGAGAGATTTCTTTGAAGTGGGTACTACTTATAATAATAATGTATCATTTGCGGGTGGTTCTGAAAAGACCGCTTATTATCTGTCTTTCGGTGCGACAAACTCATCAGGAATTGTACCTACAACTGAGTACAATAAATATAATATCAGATTTAATGGTAGTTCTGAACTCTCAAATCACTTTTCTACTACTTTTTCTATTAACTATTCGAATATCAACCGTACAGATCCTGCAGGAGGACAGCAAAGTGCATCAGTTTATGATAATTTAATTCAGACTCCCAGAGATATTCCAATTATAGATGGAAAGGATCTGGATGACCCATTTAATTCTTATAACGATATCACAAAAACATATGGATTTTATGGGGCATATGCTCTAAATCCATACTTTGTTGTTAATAATTTTAAAAACACAAGTGATGTTGATCGTGTTATTGCAAGTACCAGTGTAAGTTATAGTAATTGGGATTGGTTAAGTATTACTGACAGACTTGGTGGCGATGTATATGGAGACAGACGTTATCAAAAATGGAAAAAGTATGAATATGCTCCGGCTGATGAATCAGGCTTATATCTGACTCCAAATAACAATCAGACTTATCAGGGACGTTATTCAGAAGACATTTATAATTATATGTCTTTTAATAATGATTTGATGTTTAATTTCAAAAAGAAGATTACTGAAAATATTTCGGCGACATTATTACTAGGTCAGAATATCAGACAACAGGAAGTAAATAATTTATATGCCCAAACAAATGAGCAGGGTGGTTTAAATCTCGAAGGGTATTATAATCTGCAGAATTCAAACGGCACACCGGTAGCAAGAAATACAACTAATCTTACCAGAAACATAGGTTATTACGGTGAATTAAATTTATCCTATAAGAATATGGTATTCCTCGGATTCACCGGCCGACGCGATAAATCCTCTACCCTTCCTGAAGATAATAACAGTTATTTCTATTCAAGCATTAATGGATCCTTCGTTTTCTCTGAATTATTTAAGCCAAGTTTAACTGATAATATTTGGACATATGGTAAGTTCAGAGCGAGTTATGCTAAAGTTGGTAACGATGCTCCTGCCTATGGATTATCTAATGTTTACGCTTCAACAAACATTTCCAGTGGATTTGGTAGTACTGTATTTCCTCTGAATGGTGTTGCAGGTTATTCAGTTTACGATAAAGCAGGAAATCCGGATCTGACACCTGAATTTACTAAAGCTTCAGAACTCGGATTGGAACTCGGATTTTTTAAAGATAAGTTAACAATTGACTTCTCTTACTATACAAATAAATCAACTGATCAGATATTTCCGCTTACATTACCTAGTTCTTCCGGATTTACAAGTAAGCTGATTAATCAGGGTGAAGTAAAAAATTCAGGAATTGAATTGGCAATTCGCGCCACAGTGATGGATACTAAGGATGGTTTTAAATGGGACGTATTTGGAACATATACCAAAAACACAAGTGAAGTTGTTTCACTTTACGGTGGCGTTGACAGACTACTGCTTGGCGGATTTTCAGGAATGGGTGTATATGCACAAGTTGGGAAACCATATGGTGCATTTGAAGCAATTGATTTGTTAAAAGATGCTGAGGGGCACGTAATCGTTGATACTGTTACAGGTTTACCATCAGGCACACCAAATGAAGTTTATTTAGGAACTTATCAGCCTGATTACATCGCATCTCTGGGATCAGAATTATCTTATAAAGGATTTTCATTCAGATTCTTATTTGATACAAGACAGGGAGGTAAATTCTTCTCCCGTACCAAATCACTTATGGACTTTGTTGGAACTGCGCAGGAAACAACAGTCAACGGCCGGGAAGATTTTGTTTGGCCGAATTCAGTTCATGCCGATGAAAATGGCAACTTAGTTCCAAACACTGATATCACACATCATCCGTATGATTATTGGACAAGTGTCCTGAATAATATTCCGGGGCAGCATATTCTTGATGCATCATATGTTAAATTGCGTGAGGTTGCTTTATCATATCAGTTTCCAAATAAATGGCTTTCAAGAACACCATTTGGAAGTGCTACCCTCACTTTATTCGGTAATAATTTGTTCATCTGGACTCCTGAAGAAAATGTTTATGCAGATCCTGAACAAAATTCTTCAGGTGCAAGTAATACTCAGGGATTTGAATATTCATCAAATATTTCTCAAAGAAATTATGGAGTAGATTTAAAGTTTACATTCTAACAAAAAAACCGAACAATGAAAAATATATATAAATCATCATTAATAAAATTCATCCTCACCGGTTCAATACTCTTGAGCAGTATTACCGCGTGTAAAAAGGATTATTTTGATATTAATACCGACCCCAATCACCCCGCAGATGTTCCTGTTTCATTATTACTTCCTTCAGCTGAAGGCGCAATTGCGCATACTTTAGGAAATGATATGCAGATTATAGGCGGTTTATGGTCACAATATTGGACACAAAGTTCAGCTGCCAGTCAGTATAAGCAATATGAACAGTATAATCCTGCTGCGAATGATTTTGATTATGTATGGGCCATTTTGTATTCTGATGCTTTGGCTGATTTAAAAACAATGGAAGTAAAAGCAACTGCTACAGGTCAAACTCAATTCGTTGCTTGTTCTAAAATCCTTCAGGCTTATGCTTATCAATTGTTAACAGATAATTTTGGTGATATTCCTTTTACAGAAGCATTACAAGCAGAAGAAGGAATAATTGAGCCGAAATACGATGCACAGAGCACTGTATATGATGGGATTTTCAGACTTCTCAATGAAGGAATTGCCATGATAGATGAGGATGTTACCGAAGCAACTCCCGGTGCTCCCGGTGCGGCTGATATATTCTTTCATGGTGAAATGACAATGTGGAAGAAATTTGCAAATACGTTAAAACTACGGGCTTATTTGAGAATTTCAGAAATAGATCCTGGTAAAGCCAGTGCCGGAATTGCTACTCTAAGTGGTGAAGAATTTCTCGGTATAGCTGAAAACGTTCAAATCAATTACACTTCTGCAGGTGGAAATACAAATCCATTATATTCTGCAGAAGTTGGATTAAATTACACCCAGAATCTTGTGGCTAGCGCTACAATGATTGACTACTACCTTAACAATAATGACCCTCGTGTTGACGTATTTTATATTCCTTCAAGTTCAGGCTCGCATGTTGGAATTGCTCAAGGTGATTATACTGTTGCTCCCGGAACCCCTGTTTCAGAACCTAGTGCTGTAACTGGTGCAAGTGCAAATGATGAAAACTCGGCAACAGCTCCGGTAATTTTAATGAGTAGTTACGAAAGTTTGTTTTTACAAGCCGAAGCTGCAGCCAGAGGTTGGTTGGCCGGAAGTGCACAATCTCTCTATGAAGAAGGTATAACTGAAAGTTTTGAATCGTACGGATTAGACCCTGCGGATGCAGCCACTTATATAGCTCAGCCGTCGATTTCTTATCCTAATGGAACAATGCAGGATAATATAAAAGCAATAATCACTCAGAAATGGGCTGCTATGTGTGGTAATCAAAACAATGAAGCATGGACGGAATGGAGAAGAACAGGTTATCCTGATTTTTTCACAACATCGGTAACTGCACTTGTTGGCGGTATGCCGGCAAGATATTATTATCCGCAAACCGAAATAAATGCGAATTCAAATCATTCTCCTCAGCCTGCATTTGTTACACAACGTGTATGGTGGGATATAAATTAATAGTTGGTAAAAATCTAAAATGAAAAACATGAAAAATATCATTTCACTACTATTTATCAGCTTATTATTTATTACAGGCTGTCATAAAGAAACCAGCGATGTGTCTCTGATTGTTCAGGTAGGTCATCCGCAAATTGTTCTCAACGGTCCCGAAATCGTTTCCATGTCTGTTGGAGCCGGAACCTATACAGATGCGGGTGCAGTTGGATATGATGACATAAATAAAGATTCTGTCCCTTTATCAACACCAATTTCAAATGATGTTGATGTTAACACTCCAGGCTTTTATAGTGTCAGATATTCATTTAGTAATTCAAATGGATATGTTAATTATACTGCGACTAAATCCCGATTGGTTTTAGTAACACCTGTCGATCCAAATCAGGACTTCAGTGGAACTTTTGCACGTACAGCAAATGGTCAGACAGTTAATGTGGTAAAACGCGGACCCGGATTATATACAACCGACAATGTAGGGGGTGTAGGAGGTGATCCAAGCTATATTTTCGATGTGTATTTTGGTGTATTAAATGATTCGACTATTGCTGTTCCTTCTCAGCCAAATCCATTAGGAGGTGAAGTATATTGTGAGAACACAAGTTTATCTTTATCTCCAGATACTAGTTTTTCCTGGATCGTCAGAGGGGCTGGTTTTGGGGCTGCTCAACGAACATTTGTAAGGCAATAGTATTGAGTACAGAGTATAAAGTACAAAGTACAAAGTATGTTAAACGCTATCTTTGTACTTTGTACTTTGTACTTTGTACTTATTTCTCTCACCTACCTCCCCACTCCTTATTCTGCAACATCGGCACAAATCGAAATTCTTTAAATTCTGTTTTTGCAATTTCACTTTCGGAAATTTTTTCTACAAGTGTCATGATTTGAACTTCGCCGGCGCCAACAGGAATTACCATTTTGCCACCAACTTTTAATTGCTTCACTAAGTCATCCGGAATAAAAGGCGCTCCGCATGTAATAAGGATTTTATCAAATGGCGCATAACCGGGAAGCCCCTTAAATCCGTCGCCATAAAATAGTTTAGCATTATAACCCATCGCAGGCAACATCTGAATCGCCTTATCATAGAGTTCTTTCTGGCGTTCGATCGAAAAAACCTTAGCTCCCATTTCCAGTAAAACGCAGGTCTGATATCCACTGCCTGTGCCAATCTCCAGAACTTTTTCTCCTTTAACAAGATTTAATAAGGCTGTTTGATAGGCAACCGTATATGGCTGCGAAATGGTTTGCCCCGCTCCTATCCTGAATGCATTGTCTTCGTATGCATGATTGATAAATGCCTTTTCAAAGAAAAAATGTCTTGGCACTGCCATCATAGCGACCAAAACTCCCGGATCCGAAATCCCCTTCTCCCTGATCCCGTCCAACAGCTTTTTGCGCATTCCCTGATGCTTAAATGAATCCTCAGGTAACTGTAAATTTTTCATCATAATACTGCAAAGAAAACAGGCCTTTTGCGGTTAATGACGCCCCCGACATGCAGATATTAACAAAATAAGCATTATAACCGAATTATGACTGTTTTTGTCATACAAAAGGTAAATGAATTTGTTAATTTCGCGCCTCTGATCAAGGGATGATGCTGAAAATCGGTTTAATAGGTGTTGGTCACCTGGGGAAAATCCACCTCCGGTTATTGAAGGAAATTCCAAACGCTGCAATAGTTGGATTTTATGATCATAACCGGGAAATGGCCGCTCAGATCGAAAAAGAATATGGAGTAAAGTCCTTTTCTGATGTTGACAGACTTTTAGACGAATGTGAGGCCGTTGACATAGTGACTCCTACTCTTTCTCACTTTGAATATGCTGAAAAAGCGCTAAAACGATCTCTACATATTTTTATAGAAAAACCTCTCTCGAACACCGTTGAAGAAGGAAAAAAAATTGTTTCTCTCGTCAGAGAATCAAATGTTAAGGCGCAGATCGGTCACGTGGAAAGATTTAATCCGGCTTTCATCGCTGCCAGACCTTTTCTTAATCAGCCATTGTTTATAGAAACTCATCGCCTGGCTGAATTTAATCCGCGCGGAACCGACGTTCCCGTTGTCCATGACCTGATGATACATGATATTGACATCGTGCTGAGTGTTGTTAAATCACCTGTCAGACGAATTCATGCCAGCGGTGTTGCCGTTGTCAGCGACACACCTGATATTGCAAATGCACGTCTTGAATTTGATAATGGATGTGTGGCGAATCTTACCTCCAGCAGAATATCTCTTAAGAGCATGCGTAAAAGCAGATTCTTTCAGAGAGATGCTTACATCTCTGTCGATTTTCTGAAAAAGAAAACGGAAGTTGTCAGACTAAAAAATCTTTCAGGCGAACCGGGTCCGCTCGACATCACTATCGACCTTGGACCAAAAGGTTCAAAAATAATTTACTTTGATCAGCCTCCGGTAGAAGAATCAAATGCCATCAAGAATGAATTGCAACAATTCATCAATGCAATTCTTAACAATACATCCACACCTGTTACAGCCGAAGAGGGATATCAGGCATTAACAGTTGCTCATCAGATCATGGATAAGATCAATGCATCCTTAAATGTACTTGCATAATGAAATTCGGGCGGATTAATTATTTTACGCTGATTGCAATGTCATTTACTTTACTGAACTCCTGTAAGGTACTGGAGCCTGCTCCTCCTGCTGCTTCATTTATCCATATTGACAGCATTCCGGTAAGCAGTGATTATTCCACGCAGGGAAGCAATTCAAGCCGGGTAACTGATGCCTGGGTTTTATATAATAATGCCTATCTCGGAACTTTTCCGCTGCCGGCAGATTTTCCTGTTTTTGGAGAAGGGCCACATCTTATCCAGGTCAAGGCCGGTGTAATTGAAAACGGAATTTCTTCTATTCGCTCCGCTTATCCGAAATATGATTTATATGATACCATTGTAACTTTAACCGTAAATCAGAAAACGGTTATTACTCCATCGGTTACTTATTTACCCGGTGTCGTTTTTTCGCAGTTAGAAGATTTCGATGATGCAAGTTTATCATTGATCCCTGCCAATACGAATGATGCACAACTTACAATAACACAAACCGGCGATCCCGATGCATTTGAAAATAACTCGGGCACAGTAACTTTAGACGCCAATCATCCTGTATTTGAAGTTTCATCCGCAACACCCTTTTCACTGCCGCTCGATGTTCCTTCTTATCTGGAGATTGACTATAAATGTGAGAATGAATTTAGCATTGGAATATATATTACCACCTCATCCGGTGTCGTTAAATCACCCTTACTTACCGTAAAGTCATCCGATGAATGGAAAAAACTTTATGTAAGCCTTAGTGATCTTGGCGGAGTACAACCGGATGCTCTCTACTATAAAATCTATCTGAGAGCTGAAAAAAGCAGTATCCTGAATCAAGCTAAACTGCTGTTCGATAATTTAAAGATTGTGCATTGATGAATAAGAGATTTGAAACGTTTCGATTTATTTTTGCAGATTGGTTTTCGGCTGTATGTGCATGGGCGGGGTTTTTCATTTACCGGAAAATGTTTATCGAATTACAGCCATTTGATTTATCGAAAATCATTTCGGACCGTAAATTTTTCTGGGGCATAATCATTATTCCTGTCTGCTGGGTTCTGGTATATGCCATGTCGGGTATTTACCAGAATGTATACAGGAGAAGCCGTTTGAGAGAACTCGGACAAACTATTTATCTTTCAGTTATCGGTGTACTCATAATTTTCTTTTCATTACTTCTCGATGATGCGGTAATATCCTACAGAACTTATTACCATACTTTTTTCACGTTACTGACTCTTCAGATTCTTATTACGGCAATTTTACGTTTTATTTTAAGTACAAGAATTATTCGTAAAATTCGTAATCAGAAGATCAGGTTTAATACCATTATGATTGGCAGCAACAGTAATGCCGTACAGTTGCTTAAACAAATGGAAAATGAATTTCGTTCAGAAGGAATCTCATTTGTCGGTTTCGTTCATGTCGAAGGAAATAATGATCACCTGCTGGCAAAACACATGACAAATCTGGGCGACATAAAAAAGCTCAGGGAAATCATTAGTGAATATAACGTTGAAGAAGCTGTTATCGCGCTTGAATCTTCTGAACATGTGAACATCAATAAAATTATCAATGAGCTCGAAGATCTGCCGGTAATTGTAAAGATCATTCCTGATATGTATGATATCCTTTCAGGTTCTGTTAAAATGAATGCAATATTTGGCGCTCCGCTTATTGAAATTTCACCCGAACTAATGCCTGTTTGGCAACGATCATTTAAACGGATTCTGGATATTTCAATTTCTATTGTGGTAATGGTTGTGCTTTCGCCGCTTTATATTTTCACGGCATTCGGTGTACTGCTTTCTTCGCGCGGTCCGTTGTTTTACAGTCATGAACGAATTGGTTTACATGGCCAACCGTTTAAGATATATAAATTCAGGTCAATGGTTGCCGATGCTGAAAAGCACGGACCACAATTATCGAGTAAGCATGACCAGCGGGTAACAAAATTCGGCCGTTGGATGAGAAAGATTCGTCTTGATGAAATTCCGCAGTTTTACAACGTACTGATCGGTGACATGTCAATTGTGGGTCCGAGACCGGAGAGACAGTTTTTCATTGATCAGATCATGAAGCATGCTCCTCATTACAGGCATTTGCATAAAGTCAGACCGGGCATTACTTCCTGGGGTCAGGTCAAATTCGGTTACGCCGAAAACGTTCAGCAGATGCTTGAACGACTAAAGTATGATCTGATTTACATTGAAAATATGTCACTTGCTCTCGACTTTAAAATCATGATATATACAGTCATGATCATCTTAAAACGAAAAGGAAAATAATCATTAACAATAAAACCATATTCGAATGAATGTTTCGGTAATCGGTGCAGGAACAATGGGTAATGGAATTGCCCATGTGTTTGCGCAAAATGGCTATAAGGTAAATCTCATAGATGTTTCTCCGGATGCGCTAAAAAAGGGAATAGATACAATTACAATAAATCTGGATCGCATGCTGGCCAAGGAAAAAATCACCGCGGCCGATAAAGCGAATACACTCAGCAATATAACGCCTGTAACTAATATGCAGGAAGGAGTTAAAGACGCTTCTCTTGTCATTGAAGCCGCTACTGAAAATGCAGATCTTAAGTGCAGGATATTCCGTGACCTCGATCAGTTCGCTCCTGCCGGTGCGATTTTAGCGACAAATACTTCTTCCATTTCAATTACAAAAATCGGTGCACAAACGAAGAGACCGGATAAGGTAATCGGAATGCATTTTATGAATCCGGTTCCGGTTATGAAACTGGTTGAAGTGATTCGCGGTTATGCGACTACGGATGAAGTTACGAAGATTGTATTTGATCTTTCAAAAAAGCTGGGTAAAATTCCGGTTGAAGTAAATGACTTCCCCGGATTTATTGCAAACAGAATTCTCATGCCGATGATCAACGAAGCGATCTATTCATTGTATGAAGGTGTAGCGGGTGTTGAAGAAATTGATTCCGTTATGAAACTCGGAATGGCACATCCAATGGGACCACTGCAGCTGGCTGATTTTATCGGACTTGATGTTTGTCTTTCCATACTTCGTGTATTGCACGACGGTTTTGGTAATCCGAAATACGCACCCTGTCCGCTTCTGGTAAATATGGTTACAGCCGGAAATACGGGTGTTAAGTCAGGCGAAGGTTTTTATAAATACGGACAGAATAAAGAACTGATTGTATCCGATAAATTTTTAGCACGAAATAGTGTTCAGGCATAAACAGCGAATATATTTACGCTATGTAGACATGGACTCATTTGGCCATGTTAACAATGCACGATATCTCACTTTTTTTGAAGAGGGTCGTATAGGCTATTTGAATGAACTTGTCGGATGGAATTATGACTGGTCAAAAAATGGAGTGATCCTGGCATCGGCATCGGTTGATTTTAAACTTCCGACACATTTCAGAGACGAGGTTTACATGTATGTGCATTGTTCCAAAGTTGGCACCAAAAGTTTCACTTTAGAATATGAAATGGTGAAAAAAGTAGACGAATTGGAAATTATACTTGCAACCGGAAGTACAGTCCAGGTAATGTATGATTATGATAAAGGGAAATCTGTTGTTATACCCGATGAGTGGAAAAACAAACTGAATAGAAATTAAAAAGTATAAATTACTCTTAGTATGCAGGCGAACTAAATATCACGCATACACCTCAAAGCTATAAAAGGACACTCAGTACATTTTACAGAATGAAACCCGGAATATTGGAATATTGGAATTCCTCTCAGGCAATATAATTCAAATGTTCAATCTTACCCTGCAGTTCCTGAAAATCGGGATGATCGCCGAAGGTTTCCCTGATCTGAATGAGAAATTCCTGTGCCTGGGTTAAATAAAAACTTCTTACTCTGACAAATTCTTCCGCATCTGTTTCTCCGCTTTCAATGGCCATTGCTTTCAGATCATCTCCGATTTCACAAAGGAAAATCCGGCAACTTAATTCCAGCAAAGAATAGGAAAACAGCACTTCCTGAAAATCAAAGGTGATTACCTCTCCTATTTCGTACTGCCAGTTATGAACCTCAAAATCTTCCAGCATTTCATCTTCAAACATATCAAGACGCATTGCTTCTTTGATCAGTTCATAATGAGGGTGAATCAAAATAAACTTACCTGCAGCAATAGAAATGTTCACCAATTGCTTGAATTCGCGGGTGACTTTAATGCTGAGCTTATCTCCGTATAATACTAACGCTGCCATTTTATATTGATACAAAGGTACGATTGAAAAAGTTACTATGCATAAAGTATTGAATAAAAACTTAAATTATTAATTCTTACAAATATTGATTATCTTAGTACGTCCATAAATTCACAAATATCTAATGCTTGGATTAAAGTTACCGACAGACCCTCGCTGGGTGAATGTCGTTGAAAAGAATATTGAGGAAATTCTTACGGATCATGCCTATTGTGAACAAAAGGCTACCACCAATGCGATTAACCTGATTATTCAGTTTCCGGAAAATACTGAACTCGTTGAGGCTATGCTTGAACTGGCAAAAGAGGAACTGGAACACTTTCAACAGGTGCATGAGAAAATATTAAACCGTGGCTTTACCCTGGGTCGTGAACGCAGGGATGAATACGTATTTGAGCTGAATAATTTCATCCGTAAGGGATATGAACGCAAATATGTTTTAGTCGACAAATTATTGTTTTCAGCACTTGTGGAAGCCAGAAGTTGTGAGAGGTTTAAAGTATTATCGGAAGGCATCAATGACGAAGACCTGAAAAAATTTTATTACGACCTGATGGTAAGCGAAGCCGGTCATTATACTATGTTTCTAAAACTTGCCAGAAAGTATGCAGATGGAATTGACGTGGATAAACGATGGGAAGAGTTCCTGGCTTATGAAGCTGAGATTATCGGTAAATATGGTAAAAGAGAGACGATACACGGATAGAATATTACAAGGGTTGTAGTTTTCAATACTTCAGCAGAAAGTTTTGGGACCTCAATCTTCAATATTAAATATTCATTTTCTTTCCTCATTCCGATTCAGTTTCTTCTTCTTCTTTCGGAATAGTATCTGCAGGCATTACCATTTCTCTGGCCGGCCCCATTAATCTGACATTTGGCAGCAATTCATCATGCTGCTGTTGAGTGATAAGTTCCTTACGCAGCATGAAATCGGATACGACTCTGTAGTAATCGGCCATATAAGGCTTTAAATTCCCAAGGGTGTCGAAACTGTATTTAAACCATTTAGGATGTGGCAACAAACTAGCGAGAAAAATTCCCTCCGAGAGATTTATATCAGCCGGAGTTTTGTTGAAATAGAATGGCGCGGCTTCTCCAATACCGTATATGCCCGGACCGAGTTCAATGATGTTCATGTAAACCTCAAGCATACGTTCTTTGGTATATAGCCTGTTGCTTTCGATAAGCCAGACCAATAGTGCTTCTTCGGCCTTTCTTGCGACTGTTTTCTTTCGTGTAAGAAAAACGTTTTTTACAAGTTGCATCGAAATTGTGCTGCCTCCCCTTTTAAATTTTCCCTCTTTAAAATTTACGGCAATGGATTTTCTGAAAGCATCCTCATTAAATCCATTGTGGAAATAAAAATTCCCGTCTTCCGAAGTAAGGACAGAATAAATAAAATCAGGCGAGATTTTATCTAAGGTTGTATAGGCCGGATTACTTGCTCCAACCGGGAAAACTCTTACAAGCCGGCCCCGTTCATAAACCTGATGAATGAATTCTCCGTTCATCTTCATCAGATCCGAATTCCCGAATCTTCTGATCCTGAATTTTTGTTTTTTCATCGACGACTCGAACACGACATCATCGGGAGTTTCGGAATTAATTTTGAAATTCAGTTTGTATTGAAGAGTACCATCAGCTTCTAATTCTCTTACTCCATCGAACATTCCGCCGGGTAGCGACTGAAAAAAGTCAGTCGCGCCAATTGAATCAGTTGTAATTTTCAATGAATAAGTCTTTCCTTTCCCTTCCTCATAACGAATGAAAGGAGTCATCGTTATTTTTGACAATGAAATCCTTGAAGTGCTGTCAACTTCAAGATAGTTTTTCCCGGCATGAACAGAGCAATAAAACGACGCGGAAGGAATACTGACGGTATCTTCGGCAATTTTATGATGATGCAGCTTGTAACCTGCAACTGAAAATCTTCCGGTAGCAGTTTCTTCATTTCCCGAACGGCCAAATCCATCGAGACCGACATTGAGCGTGTCAAAGGAAATATAAGCGCCTGTCAATTCTTCGATT
>CAZAON010000285.1:0-8903 GCA_964486655.1 uncultured Flavobacteriales bacterium | reverse complement strand
AAATTGTAAGCGGCAGTCTTGTCATGCTCATTCCTTTTGTACGAAGATTTAGAATTGTAACAACGTAATTGATACCGCCTAATAAAGCTGAGGCGATGAAAAGAACCATACTGATAAGCCACAGCGTCATACCCAGACCGGAGCCCGGAATAGCCTGCGGCAATGCACTTAAAGGCGGATAAATCGTCCATCCTGCTGAGGCAGGTCCGGCTTCAACAAACAACGATAATGTCATTACACAACAGCTGCCGAAGAAGAACCAGTAGGATAACATGTTCAGAAAGCCCGAAGCCATATCTCTTGCACCAACCTGAAAAGGAATCAGGAGGTTACTGAAAGTTCCGGATAGTCCGCCCGTCAATACAAAGAATACCATGATGGTACCATGTATGGTTACGAGGGCCAGATAAAAACTCGGATCCAGTTTTCCGCCTTTTCCCCAGTGACCAATCAGCTTTTCTAAAATCGGGAATTTATCATTAGGCCAACCAAGTTGCAAACGGAAGATGAGTGACATCACCATTGCCAAAACGGCCATAACGATAGCAGTCACAAGGAACTGCTTTGAAATCATCTTGTGGTCCTGACTGAAAATATACTTAGTCCAGAACGTATCATGATGCTCATGGTGCTCATGTGCATCATGCGCATCCACAGCATGATCGGAAGTATGAGTTGACATTATTTAGATTTTATTCTTGAAGTTACTAAAATTTATTTTTTCGCAATAACCTTTGGCTCAACCGGAAGACTGGCTTTTTGGGTCGAATCAACTACTGCAGCCGGTGCCGGAGCAGGTTCAGCGGGTGTTTCACGGGCAAATACATACTGCTGCTCTTTATACCATTTGCGGAATGACTGTGCATCTTCAATGACAAGTTTCATTTTCATGTTGTAGTGAGCAACACCGCAGATTTTATTGCAGAGCAGTACATATTCGAACTTAGGATTATTGGTGATCTTCCTCATGCTGTCTGTCGTAATTGTTGGTTCAACGAAAAACTCAGTCGTCATTCCCGGTACAACGTTCATCTGCGCACGCAGGTGAGGCATATAGGCACTATGGATAATATCTCTTGAATGGAATTTGAAAATGATTTTGGATCCGACAGGCAGGTGTAACTCTTTAGTGATTTTATCATCCTTGCCATCTTTATCCTTTACATCTACTCCAAGCGGATTCTCATCGGTGATCATTTTAAAATTAGCATGACCAAGCTTGTTATCCTCACCACTGTATCGAGCCGTCCAGTCGAACTGCTTTCCATACACTTCGATAACCATTGCATCGGCCGGAGCCTTGTCTGTTATGTTTATCCAAAGCTTCAATCCGTAAACGATAAGTCCGAGTAATACAACCGCAGGAATCACAGTCCAGATAAATTCCAATTTATGATCTACCGGATAGAAATATGCTTTTTCACCTCTCTTATGTCTGTATTTATAAGGATACCAGAATAAAAGAAACTGGCAGATGAAAAACACCACAGAGATAATAGCAAAGTTGATATAAAGATATCCGTCTGTCAACACACCATGCTTACTCGCTGCAACGGGCAGAAGATATTTTTTCGCGTCGATGGTAAACCAGATCATACCCAGGAAACAAACGACCATGAAAACAATGGCCATTCTTCCATTAAACAGATTGTCCTGATCTGATATGGCTTCTTCTTCTCCTTTCAGGTCTCTCACCAATTCCATTACCCTTATCAACCGCCAAATCGTAGCGACGGCAAGGACAATAACTATGAGGGTTAACAGATTTATCATGATTTATTCTTTGTTCAATTAATAATTTAAATAATTAAATGTGGTGATGAAGTGTTTCAGCAACCATTGGGTGATTCTTAGGCAACAACGCTGCTTTAGATAATTCGGTAAGAGTAACTAACAGGAATAGCCCGAGGTAACCTATCATTGTTCCAATCTCAACGAAACCGATTGTAGCTGTACTTCCAACTGTTCCCGGCATTACCATCATCCATACATCGAGCCAGTGACCACCAATGATAATGCAACCGGCAACCCAAAGTACCTGAACTTTTCTTTTTGCATCACGCGTCATCAAAATGAGGAACGGCGCAATGAAGTTTATTAACAGATTACTTGCCCAAAGAGTACGGAAATTATCCCAGCGAACTTTATAGTAAACAACTTCTTCAGGAAGATTTGCATACCAGATAAGCATGAACTGAGAAAACCACAGATATGTCCAGAAGATTGAGAATGCGAACATGAACTTACCTACATCATGCAAATGGTTTTCTGTAATATGCTCCATATATCCTTTACCTCTGAGATAAAGAGTAATTAAGCAAAGCATAGCCATTGAACTAACGAAGAGTCCGATGAAAGTATACCATCCGAATAGAGTACTGAACCAATGTGATTCGATACTCATGAGGAAATCCCATGCAGAAGTTGAAGATGTTACGGCGAATAATACAAGGAATACGGCCGAAAGAGTTACGCTTCTCTTGTAATGATTAATATCTCCGTCTAAATCTTCCTGTAAAGAGTGTCTTCTTAAAACATATGTAAATCCCGCCCAGATCAATCCGTATGCTACCAGACGGATAATATAGAAAGGCATATTTAAAAACCCGTGCTTACCGGCAAGAACCGGATCATAGTTCGGACTATTATGATCATTCAATTCATCGAGTGAAAAATGAGTCCAGTGGTAAAGGTCATGATGTCCAAAAAGGAAAATCAGCAACATACCGATCATACCGAATTTTAAAAATCCGCCCATAGCTTCAGCCACCCTTTTAACGGCAACCGACCAGCCCGACTGTGCAGCATAATTGAAGGCAATGAAGAATGTAGAGCCCAGTGAAATTGCTGTAAAGTAAAAGTTGTTTTGTAAAAGCACGGCCCATGCGCGTGTTTTATCATTTATGAATCCCATGGCAATCGCAACAACGCCTATCGCAATCATTGCAATGGTAATTACCCTGTTATTCTTTGTAAGCTCGTATTTTCTGTCCATCTCGTGGAAATTGAATCTGTTTACTTTTTCATTTGATCAGCCGGAGCTGTTGTTGAATCGGCCGTTGCAGTGGCAGTCGCGCCTGCAGGATGTTGTAATGTCTGCACATACAATATTATTTTCCAGCGCTGAGTCGGTGTTAATTGAGAAGCATGTGACCCCATCATGTTTTTACCATAATGAATGGAGTGATACATTTTTCCAACCGGCAGATCCTTTAACAGATCTGAATTATATGCCGGTGGCTTCGGGCCATTTCTTGTTGTAATTATTCCGTCACCTCCGCCTGTTGCACCATGGCAGTGTGTACAGTAATTATCATAAAGTCTCTTCCCTTCATCGAAATTTACCGGAGTATTTTCAATTGGATTTGTCAGACCCGTTCCCGCTGCTTCATATCCTTCAGGTGTATTCGGATAAGGATAAGGAAGGCGGTCATAATCTGTGAAAATCGCATCACCTCTTGCAATGGTACCTGCAACAGGCTGGCGGGCAGTCATGCTGTCGGCGAATAACGGATTAGCTGAATATGTTTCATATGAAGGTGATCTGTACATCTCCGGCATAAATTCATAACCCGGTTTTTTCATGTCATCATACGAACATGCCGTAATGCTGACAATGACAGCAGGAACAATATATAAGAAGATCTTTTTCATCAGTCGTTTCAGGAGAATTGCAATGATTTTAATAAAACTTCAGACGCGCCACTTGACTTCAATTGCTCTGCAACCTCATTGGTCTTACTTTCATCCTTAACATCCACATGAAGCACAAACCTGTCGTCGGTGAGTCTTGGATGCGGAATTGGTGCAGTCACACCCGGAAGAATTTTACTGCGCAACAAGTATGTAATTGCCATACCGTGTGCGGCACAGAATACGGTAAGCTCAAACGTAACCGGAATAAATGCCGGAAGGTTCAGATACAACATGAAGTTAGGTTTACCGCCAATGTTAATCGGCCAGTCACTAACCATCATATACCATGTCATCCAAAGTGCGAATGATGTTCCGCTTATTCCATAAAGAAATGAAGCAATAGAAATTCTGGTGCGGGGAATATTTAACAACGGTTCGATTCCATGAATTGGAAACGGACTCTGAACATCTTTGCAGACAACGCCCTGAGCTTTCAGCACGGGAATAGCCTTCATCAATACTTCTTCATCGTTGAAGATTCCGTATATTCTTTTTGTCATGATTACAAAATGCCTTTTTTCTTATACTGATTACCTGTCTTCTTAATAATCGTTTTCAACTCTGCAATTGCTATTACAGGGAATACTCTGGCGAATATCAGGAAGCATGTGAAGAATAGTCCGATTGTTCCAACGAAAATACCCACTTCAATATAGGTTGGTGAATACATTACCCAGCTTGAAGGAAGGTAATCGCGGTGAAGCGACGTAACGATAATTACGAATCGCTCAAACCACATTCCGATGTTTACGAAAATAGAAATGATAAAAGTCGCCGCTACACTTGTTCTGATTTTTTTGAACCAGAAAAGCTGCGGAGTAATTACGTTACAGGTCATCATGCTCCAGTATGCCCACCAGTACGGACCGAATGCGCGGTTCTGGAATGCATAAGCTTCGTATTTAACACCTGAATACCATGCGATGAAGAACTCGGTGATGTAAGCGATACCAACGATAGATCCGGTAAGGATGATAATTT
This sequence comes from uncultured Flavobacteriales bacterium, assembly GCA_964486655.1. GTDB lineage: Bacteria > Bacteroidota > Bacteroidia > AKYH767-A > 2013-40CM-41-45 > JADKIH01. The sequence goes on along the minus strand of CAZAON010000285.1, from coordinate 4,226 downwards.
TATTCATCAGCTCAATGTGCTGAATGCTGATATACTCTTCAAGATTCAACAGCTTTCTCGCAACAATCATCAGCGTTAACACCATTGCGAATCCCGAGAAGATCGCACCGGCAACGAAGTAAGGAGGGAAGATTGTTGTATGCCAACCCGGAACGATAGACGTCGCGAAGTCGAAGGATACGATGGTGTGAACCGAAAGTACGAGTGGAGTTGAAAGTCCGGCCAGTACAAGTGAAACTTCTTCAAAACGGTGCCAGTCACGAGCTGTACCTTTCCAGCCAAAAGAAAGTATTCCGTAAATAAAACGCTTTCTAGCATTCGTACAACGATCTCTCACTGTTGCAAGATCAGGAAGTAAACCAAGATACCAGAATACCAGTGAAACAGAGAAGTATGTTGAGATCGCGAATACATCCCATAAAAGCGGTGAGTTAAAGTTTACCCAAAGAGAACCAAACTGATTCGGTAGTGGAAGCATCCAGTAGTCTAACCACGGACGACCGGTGTGAAATAACGGGAACAATCCGGCACAGATAACGGCGAAAATTGTCATCGCCTCAGCGGAGCGGTTGATTGACATTCTCCAGCGCTGACGGAACAATAAGAGGATCGCGGAGATAAGTGTTCCGGCGTGACCGATACCGATCCACCAAACGAAATTTGTAATATCCCATGCCCATCCTACAGTTTTATTCGCGCCCCATGATCCGATACCGTTTCCAATGGTATATGCGAGACATGTCATGCCCCAGAGCATTGCGGTTATCGAGATAATCAATGATATCCACCAGGACTTGTTTGCCTTGCCCTCGATCGGACGACAGATATCCTCTGTGATCTGGTGATAATCCTTTTTACCGAGGATCAATGGGTCCCGGACGACCGCTTCGTAATTACCGCTCATATCGAAATTATTCGGTTAAATTTTTTAATCACTTATGCTTCTTTGCCTTCTTCAACATTTCTAACCTTTGTCTGGTAATAGACATTCGGCATAACATTTAATTCTTCAAGCAAATGATAACTTCTTTCTTCAGGCTTCCACATTTTGTTAATCTGGCTGCCTGCAACATTAAAGTCACCAAATGTAATTGCATTGGTAGGACAGGTTTGAGCACATGCAGTTTTCAATTCGCCATCCTTAATTGTACGACCTTCTTTCTTGGCATTCAGTTTTCCTTCCTGAAGGCGCTGAACACACATAGAACATTTTTCCATTACTCCGCGTGAACGTACGACGACATCAGGGTTTAGAACCATTTTGCCTAAATCGTTGTTCATGTGGAAATCGAACTTCGGATTATCGGTATAACGGAACCAGTTGAAGCGACGAACTTTGTAAGGACAGTTGTTTGCACAGTAACGTGTACCAACACAGCGGTTGTAAATCATCTGGTTGAGACCTTCGGAACTATGGCTTGTTGCGATAACCGGACAAACCGTTTCGCATGGTGCATGATTACAATGCTGGCACATGACAGGCTGATAAACAACCTTAGGCATGTCGCTAGGATCTTCCATCAGGATTACATCACCTGATTCGCCCTCTGCCGGATCTGCGTCGCTGGAGTAGTAACGGTCAATACGGATCCAGTGCATTTCACGGCTTCGCATTACTTCGTCTTTTCCAACTACGGGAACATTATTTTCAACCGAACAAGCTACGACACAGGCACCGCAACCAATACAGGAGTTCAGGTCAATGCCCATTCCCCAGTGATGATTGCCGATTTCATGCTCATCCCATAATGTTACTTCATCCGGTTTCTTTTTAGTTACATTTTGTCCGGTCTGAACATGGATATGCTCCTGATGATTACCGGCATTCGGATTCTTCTTGTACTCTTCGAGTGTGGTTTCTTTTACTATCGCACGACCCATCATAGTATGATGTGTCTGTGTGGCGGCAAAGAAATAATCGTCGTCAACGGTCTTCTGAATTTCGACCGCAGAACTGTATGTAAGTGTATTGTTAACTAAATTAGAAAGCGGGTATGCATTAACACCGATATCGTTTGCCGTACGTCCAGCAGCTGTACGTCCGTAACCGACAGCGAGAGATACTGTTCCCGGAGTCTGGCCCGGCTGAATCAGCACCGGAGCTTTGATTGAAGCGACAGAAGATTTTACAACAACGATATTTCCCTGTGCCCATCCCTTTTCACGGGCGTCACGAGGAGAAACCGCGAGATAATTATCCCACGTAACTCGTGAAATAGGATCAGGAAGTTCCTGCAGGAATGGATTGTTGGCAAGATGACCGTTACCGATACCCGCCTTTTCGTAAAGTACGATTTCGAGTCCGGCAGCAGAATCGGCCGACACAGTACCCATGTCCGCATTATTCGCAGTATATTTTCCGGCAGCAGCAGCAGGCTTTTCGTAAACTCCACTCTGAAGAATTTTTTCGAATGATGTCTCCGGCGCCATTGCTTTCCAGTTAGCCGCCATGTAATCGTGGAAGTTAACCGGATTTCCTGCCCAGGCAAGAAGACTTTCCTGCATCTGGCGGGTGCTGAATAAAGGAGCGATAGTAGGTTGTCCTAATGAGAAATATCCTTTCTTTGGCTCAGCATCACTCCATGATTCGAGTGAATGATGATCCGGGCAAATATATTTGCAGTTAGATGCCGTTTCATCGGCACGATCGGCAAAAGAAACAGACAGGTCCACTTTCTTCAACGCATCGGCAAATCCTTTACCGTTTGGAAGAGTGTATACCGGATTTGAATTATAGATTAACAATGCTCCTACTTCACCTTTCTGCATCTCATCGATAAGAGCGGCAACTTCAGCATCGTTTCCTTTGCGCATGTAGTTAGGAGTATCCAGATCAATTGTGCTTCCGTAACTATCGAGCATTGAGTTGATTGAATTAACGAGGCGCTGAGCAACAACGTTATTGATTCCGCACACTATAAGAGACTTTCCTTTGTTTTCCCAGAGAGCATCAGCTGCATTCTTTATTGATTTTGCATCAACTGAAGAACTGCCTGCAGAACTCATTCCGGCTTTCGCGGCAATTGCATTATGTAATGCTAAAATGTAAGCCAGTTGTTGAGATGGTTTTACACCGGTACGAACATCTGCGTTACTTCCGGTTACTGAAAGATGAGATTCGAACTGGAAATGTTTCGACATCTCTTTACGACCATCGTTCAGTTTACGTGTAACTGCATACTGAGCGGAATATTCGATTGGTGAAATCCAGTTAATGAGAAAGTCGCAATCAAACGCGACGATGACATTCGCATTATTGAACATGTACGAAGGAATCGCTTCAATACCAAAGCTTGCCTTGTTAGCGGCAGTCATGGCTGAATACGAAATCGAATCGTACTGAATATGTTTTGTGCCGGGATATTTGGCAGAAAAATCGGCGATAGCTTTTAACGTAGACGGACTGTTTACTGTACTCGAAAGGATACGGATTTTACCGCCTTTAGAAGAAATTTCAGCAAGTTTACCCGGAATGGCATTGTCAACTGTTTTCCAGTCGGCAGGATTGCCATTCATCATCGGAGATTTTATTCTTGCATCATCGTATAATGATAAAACAGCTCCCTGTATACGCGCGTTTACTTTACCTTTTGTAACTGAACTAAGATCATTTCCTTCAATCTTAATCGGACGCCCTTCGCGGGTCTTTACAAGAATACTTGCATAGTCGTAACCATCATAATAAGTGGAAGCATAATAATTTGCTATACCGGGAGTAATCTGATCGGGACGAACCAGGTAAGGAATCGTTTTTCTTACAGGGGCTTCGCATGCGGCAAGTGATGCAGCAGCGACGCTGAATCCCAGAAACTTCAGAAAATCACGACGGGGAGTTACTTCACCCTCCGCTTTTTTGCTGATCACTTCGTCGAGAGGAAGGTTCTCATAAAATTCGTTGTTTTTCAGACGCACAAATTCAGCGTCGTTACGCAACTCTTCGATTCCCTTCCAGTATTTTTTTTCCATCGTTATTATAGTGGTTTATTAACCGATGTGTTTTTTATTCTTTTTAATTCCAGACTCCGGACTTCGGACTCAGACTGTTAATAATGGCATCTTGCACACTCTAATCCGCCAATCTGCTCTACCGTAAACAATGAATCGGCAGGGTGTTTTGCAGTAAGAGTTTTATGTAAATTATCGTAGTATGCATTTCCTTTCATCTTCACATCAGTTGTGCGGTGACAGTTAATACACCAGCCCATTGTGAGAGGAGAATACTGTGA
>CAZAON010000284.1:0-41052 GCA_964486655.1 uncultured Flavobacteriales bacterium | reverse complement strand
TCGAAAACTCCTCCGTTAGCATCAAAAGCCGCGGCATATAAAATTGTATCCTCCGTACCGAGGAATTCTGAAATTTTTCGCTCAAGAGCTTTATGTATATCCTGCGTTCCGCAAATAAACCGCACCGAAGACATTCCGTATCCGTGCGAATCTATAGCCTTATGTGCCGCTTCAATTACTTTTGGATGCGATGACAATCCTAGGTAATTGTTCGCGCAAAAATTAATCACATTTTTTCCATTTGCGCGAATCTCAGCACCCTGTGGCGTACTGATAATACGTTCAGTTTTGAACAATCCGGCCGACTTGATTTCTTCAAGTTCCTTTTCTAATACTGGTTTCAGAGTTGAATACATTGATCAAAATTACGAATTACGAACTACGAATTACGAAAATTTGTTATCGAATTGTAAAATACGAATTCTGAAGGAGTTATACCATTTACTATTAATGACTCGAAAGACCACGGAAAAATCCGTTGAGGCAGTTTTCTTAAATTCCCGGAAACTGATGCGAGAATAGTTCAACTTCATTTACAAAAAAGTTAAAAAGCACGAATGGCTCGAACCGCACTTGGAGTAGACTTGGAAGCGCCCTGAACAATTCCTGAACTAAAAGCTATCTGCCATGCAAAAACATTTGTCATTTCAGTCGATGACCAATAAGCTGAATTGGAAAAAGTCGCAAAATGCGGAACCTGAAGATTAGTATATACCAATTTCAATTCATCTTTCGAAGGTAAAAACCAGTCATCAAATCCATTCAAAACTAAATGAGCACACTTCAATGCGGCGATTTCACTTGTATGGCAATAGTCAATGATTTCCGCTGTATTCGTATTTCCCGTTCCCAATAAAGAACCGTCTGCTCCCGGTATAAAATCTCCCGAACAACCCCAAATAGCATCGGCCGACTGATCAACTTCAGCACAAACTAAACCATGTACACCTGACGGATCCAGGTAAAAAATTATTCCCCCTGCATGTATATCTCCGATTTCAAGAGCATTCTCTGTCGTAAACACCTGCTGACCACCATAGGCTATTCCGTTTTTATTTTTTGCGAATGCACGGAGATAATAGGTTGTTCCTATCTGAAGATTGCTTACCATACTCGTATAATTAGCAGAACCTGCCCCATCGTTTGTACTATTATCTTCAATGGTAGGATACTGCAGCGTACTCCAGCAAACACCATAGGATGTAACGGGAGCGCCACCATCTGAAATTATTCTTCCGCCCGAGATCGCACTCGATTGTGTAATGCCCGAAATAGTTCTTGTGGATACGACAGGAATATTCCCGGAATAAAAATCCAGTTCCCGCGGATCGTTCTGATCATCCTTCATACAGGATGTAAACGATATAACGAAAACCGCAATAACCGGTAATAATGTAAAACGTAATGTGGTAAACAATTTCATTTATTGAATTCTAATTTCGTCGTTGCGCTGCAAATTGATTCCATGATGGAATTGTATAAAATAATAACAGCAACTGCTCACTCCAAAATTTCTTGGCGAATATAAAGCTACTTACCCTTTGAAAGTAGCACCAATAGCAGCTTTTATGAACACAATTAGCTTTTTACATAGGAGAAAACTCCGCAGGATTTTGACCGAAGTTCACTTTTGCTTGGTAAATACTTTTCTTGCTTTTTTTGATTACCGGCTTTGGCCTCATGGATAATTATTGGTATGGGTAAAAAACCGGACAAACAATAACTACGTGTTCACTAAAAGTATTTCACAATGAGCGAGTTACGGAGTGACTCAAAAACGAATAATATTATACCCGACAGGTAAGCGCTAATTGTTACTTTCGCCTTTATGGTAGAGGCGGCAGCACGGATAATTTTACGATACAGGAGAATCACTTTATTGGTTTTAGTCGGGCTTACCGCATTTATGGCCTTTATGGCTTCGCAGGTTAAACTGAGTTATGAAGGCGCGAAAATTCTGCCTCCCTCCGATTCTACTTATTCCCAATACCTGCGCTTCAAAGAAAAATTCGGCGAAGACGGTACTGTTATGGTCATTGGATTTCAGAGCGAACGCCTATGGGAAGTACCTGTTTTAGCCGATTGGTATGATCTCTCAAAAGAAGTAAAAACCATTGAAGGAATTCAGGAAGTTATTTCCGTCGCCCGTGCATTTCATGTTACACGAAACGACAGTTTGCATAAACTTGATTTCAAACCCATCCTGGCTTCCAGACCTGAAAGGCAATCGCAGGCCGACAGTTTGCGTGAAATGATTGGCATGCTTCCGTTTTACCAGGGATTACTGTATAACGATTCGACGCATGCAACGGTGATGGCGATCACATTCGATCAGAATAAAATTAATACGAAAGGCCGCATCGAAATCGTGAATCAGATCAAGGCTATGAGCGACAAATTTGCCGCCGATCACAAACTTGAAATGCATTATTCGGGATTGCCATATATACGAACGGCTGTTTCACAAAAGATCCTGGCAGAGATGAAGATGTTTATGCTGCTGGCATTTTTGGTTACTGCTTTGATATTGCTGATTTTCTTCCGGAGTTTTTACGCGGTTCTATTTCCAATGCTTGTTGTCGTATTCGGAGTCATCTGGTCATTGGGAACGCTTGAACTTTTCGGGTTTAAAATCACGATTCTCTCGAGCCTGATCGCGCCTCTCATCATTGTCATCGGCATTCCGAATTGCATACTGTTATTAAACAAATACCAGCAGGAATACGCCCGTCACGGAAATAAAATCAAAGCGCTTGCCCGCTCTATTTACCGGATCGGCGTTTCCACTTTTTTCGCGAATGTTACAACTGCTATCGGCTTTCTCGTTTTTTCATTCACGCATAGTGACGTACTTATCGAATTCGGAATCATCGCATCACTAAACGTCATGCTGACATTTTTGATATCGCTCATTTTTATTCCGATCGTATTCAGCTACCTCCCTCCTCCATCTTCAAAACAAACGAGACATCTCGACAGAAAGTCTCTGAATTTTATTTTAGAAAGGATCGACAGATGGGTACATGCTTACAGAAAGAGAATTTACCTGGTTGTCGGAATTATTATTGTAATCAGCCTCTACGGAATGACTCGCATCACCTCTGTAGGATACGTTGTTGACGATCTGCCGAAAAAAGACATCATCTATAAAGACCTGAAATTTTTCGAACAAAATTTCAGAGGCGTTCTGCCTTTCGAAGTTTCTATTGATACGAGAAAACCAAAGGGCGCACTCGAACTGAAAAATCTATATAAGATTAACCGCGTTCAGAAAATCCTCGCGGGCTACAAAGAATTCAGCGAGCCTGTTTCTGTCGCCGAAGGAATTAAATTTTCTTACCAGGGACTCAACGACAACAACCCGAAATATTATATCATTCCGGGTGTCGAAGAACTCGGACGACTTTCGGGCTACGCGAATACGGCCAGGGACAACCAGCGTATGTTCCGTTCCATATTAGACAGTACTCAGCAAACCACACGAATCAGTTTCCAGGTTGCAGACATCGGTTCAATTAAAATGAAACAGCTTTTAGCTGAAATCCGTCCGCGCATCGACAGCCTTCTCCCTCCCTCTGAATACGATGTGAAACTAACGGGAAATTCTATCATCTTCTTAAAGAACAACGACTATCTTTTAATCAACCTGAAAGAAAGTGTACTTCTTGCCATACTCTTCATCGGCACCGTCATGTTCTTCCTCTTCATGTCATTCCGCATGGTGGTGATAGCTTTGATTCCGAGTATGACACCATTACTTCTCACCGCGGCCATGATGGGATACTTCGACATTTCATTGAAACCATCAACGATTCTTATCTTTAGTATTGCATTCGGAATTGCCAGCGACGGCACAATGTATTTCCTCACACGATACAGGCAGGATCTCAAAAAAATGGGAGGCAGTATTTCCAAAACCGTTTCCAATGTCATTCATGAAACCGGTCCGAGCATGGTCTATACAGCCGTAATTCTTTTTGCAGGCTTCTTTATTTTCACAGCATCCAGTTTCGGCGGAACGGCTGCATTAGGCGTGTTGATTTCAGTAACACTTCTGATTGCCATGTTCAGCAATCTTATCTTCCTTCCTACTCTGTTATTATCACTCGAAAAACGAATCATCACCAAAGCATTCTTCAAGGAACCATTAATACAGATATTCGATGAAGACGAAGATGTGGAACTCGGAGACCTCGAAGTGCGTAAAGAAAAACACGATTTAAAAACCTAATTATTATACCTAACCTTTAATCCAAAAACTAAATTGAAGGGAATCATACTCGCCGGAGGTTCCGGCACACGACTGCATCCGTTGACACTTGCCATGAGTAAACAACTCATGCCAGTCTACGACAAACCCATGATCTATTACCCGTTATCAGTTTTGATGACGGCAGGGATCAGTGAAATCCTTATCATCTCAACTCCTCATGATCTTCCGCACTTTAAGCGGCTGCTTGGTGATGGAAAAAACCTCGGCTGTAATTTCGTTTATGCAGAGCAGGCTGTTCCGAACGGACTTGCACAGGCATTCGTAATCGGTGCCGACTTTATCGGGAAAGACAAAGTCGCATTGATTCTGGGCGATAATATCTTTTACGGAACCGGATTACAGCAATTGCTCGAAAGCAATATTGATCCGGCCGGAGGAGTCGTCTTCGCCTATCACGTCAGCGACCCCGAGAGATATGGTGTTGTCGAGTTTGACAAAGACAATAAGGCCATCAGTATAGAGGAAAAACCACAAAAACCTAAGTCAAACTATGCCGTGCCCGGACTTTATTTTTACGATAATTCTGTAATAGAAATTGCAAAAAATCTGAAACCCAGTGCCAGGGGCGAATATGAAATTACCGATGTAAACCGCGAATACCTGCACAGAGGCACTCTTAAAGTCGGTATTCTCGACAAGGGAACTGCCTGGTTGGATACGGGTACATTTGCCTCATTAATGCAGGCAGCCCAGTTTGTACAGGTAATTGAAGAAAGACAAGGGTTGAAAATCGGTTGTATTGAAGAAATAGCCTTTCGCAAGAACTTCATTGATAAACAGCAACTTAAAATGCTGGCAGAGCCGCTGGTTAAAAGTGGTTATGGGAAATATCTGTTATCTTTATTGTAGACTTTCTTGCGGCTATATGGATTTGTTGGATTAAGGATTAAGGACTAAGGACTAAGGATTAAGGATTAAGGATTAAGGACAAAGGATTATGGCTAAAGAAGAGTGCGACACGTATCAAAGATTTACGACAAAGTATTAAAAACTAAGACTTAAGCACTATTGCCTGAATCTACTAGCGGCATCTTTGTCCTTTGTCCATTGTCCTTCGTCCTTAATCCTTAATCCTTAATCCTCGAATCTAAAACATGAAAGAATTCAGCCTACATTTCTGTAACATAATCGAATCTCTAAAGTATCCATCCTGCAAACGATCAGCATACATTCACCCCAACATTTAAGTGTTTGGTAGAAAATAAAACTGAGAGTTTAAATTAATAATCATATTTGATTTTACTCGTAACCAAAATTGTATGAAAAGGAAAATTCTTATTACCGGTGGCGCAGGATTCATCGGAAGCAGTCTGGCAGAAAGATTATCTCGCGACCCGGACAATTACATTGTAATCGTTGACAACCTCCTGACAGGATCTTTTTCGAAAGTTCCGCGATCAATCCATAAAAACGTAAAGTTTATCAAGGCAAATGCCAATGATATTATGGACATCTCCAGCATCTTTCATGCATATCGTTTCGATTATGTATTCCATTATGCTGCAGTGGTCGGAGTAAAAAGAACTCTTGCAAACCCTGTGATGGTTCTAAATGACATCACCGGAATCAATCATATTCTGAGTCTGTCTAAAAACACCGGAGTTAAACGCGTATTCTTTACATCATCATCGGAAGTTTACGGTGAGCCCGTTGAATATCCTCAAAATGAATATACCACTCCGCTAAATTCTCGCCTGCCTTACGCGATCGTGAAAAACGTGGGAGAAGCATACCTCCGTTCATTCAAACGTGAGTTCGATCTTGACTTTACAATCTTCCGTCTCTTTAATACATACGGTCCGAAACAGAGTACTGACTTCGTTATCTCGAAGTTTATCTCTGCAGCTTTAAAAGATCGTGATATCACTATCTATGGCGACGGAATGCAGACACGTACATTCTGCTTTATCGAAGATCACCTCGATGCGACTACGAATGCATTTTACAACAATCTTTTAGTGAACGATGTTGCCAACATTGGAACAGACAATGAAATGACCATGCTGGATCTTGCAAAGACCATCATCAAGGTGACTAATTCGAAATCCAATATCATCCATCTTCCATCTTTGAAAGAAGGAGATATGACGAGACGTCGTCCTGATATTACAAAAATGAAACTCCTTCTTCAGCGTGATTTCACTACACTTGAAAATGGAATACAGGAGATTATTAAGAATAATCAGTTTGTGGTTGCCTGATAAAATACAATAAAGTAGTTTATAGAATAAGTATTAAAGAAAGCAGAATCAAAATTGATTCTGCTTTCTCATTTTCCGTAAGTTTTTATTTATTTTACTTTTTAAGCAAATCAATAAGTTGAGTGTTTATATACAAAGTTTCCTTCCAAACCTTTTTGGAGTGAAGCACTTTAATTTTTTCAAGTTCTTTCAAATATTTAGAGGCAGTAATTCTTGATATATTTAATCTCCCGGTTAGATATTCAATTTTACAATAGGGTTGCTCAAACAGTAATTCAATTAATTCTTTGTTAAATGATTTAGGTAATTTTTTCTTCACAAGTTCCTGTGTTAAATTAAACAGTTCGCTAATCTTTCTTACCCGCGAAATGGATTCATTTGCAGTTTCTTCTATTCCTTTTAAAATGAATAGCACCCACTCCTCCCAATTGCTTTTTGTTCGTACTTCCTGTAAGAATCCATAATATTCACTTTTATTATTAATAATGTAAACACTTAAATACAAGATGGGATATTCAAGCAGACCATTTAGTATCAGGTAAAGAATATTTATGATCCTCCCGGTTCGACCGTTACCATCATAAAATGGATGTATGCTTTCAAATTGATAATGTTGTACTGCCATTTTAATAAGAGGAGAAATATCGTCTTGCTTATTAAAATATTGTTCAAAGTTTTTTAACAAAAGGTTTATTCTGTCTATATCATCCGGAGGAGTGTAAATTACTTTCCCTGTAGCTGCATTGCGTAAAGCTGTACCTGGCAACCTACGAACACCTGCCGTGTTTTCCTCTAAAATTTTTTGGATATTTATTATAGCGTTGACACTTAAAAATCCGTTTTTCTTAATGAAGCGAAAACCATAATTCATCGCTTCCCGGTAACGCAATACTTCCTTGGTGGCACTGTCTATTTGTACACCTCTTGCAGACAGCGCCTGATACAATTTATCCTGTGTGGTTATTACATTCTCTATTTCTGAACTGGCGCTTGCCTCTTTTAAAGTAATTGCATTAAGTAATATATCAGGATTAGGAAGAATCTTTGCTAAGCCTTTAAATTCCGCCAGCGCTACGGATGCTTTCACAAGTTGACGAAGTACCTTTACCGTTTCTATTTTATCCTTTGCAGGAGGCAAAAGAGGAAGGTCATTGAATGGCTTATCACTAAACAATTCAATGATTTTTAACTTTTTTGTCATATAAAGCTGGTATACGTGATTTATCTATCATGTAAAGATAATTAAATATTTTATACATGATACAATCTTCATGTATAAATACTATACATGAGTGGGCGAAGTTTTGCGCGACTTGACAAACTTCCATCAGGGCGATGCATTCATCAAATTTTTCATTCTCCATTTTTCATTCGTATGTTTACCTCATGCAGAACGAACTCTACTTCCGCGCACTCATCGATTCCGAATTATCCAAACTGAAACTCGACGGCAAACCCGAAAGGCTTTACAATCCGATTCGTTATATGATCAGTCTGGGCGGAAAGCGGCTTCGCCCCGTTTTACTGTTAATGTCGAATGAGCTCTTCAACGGAAAAATTGAAGATGCCATTAACCCGGCATTGGGCATAGAAGTGTTTCACAACTTCACCTTATTGCACGACGACATCATGGACAAGGCGCCATTGAGACGTTCGCAGGAAACGGTCCATACCAAATGGAATTCCAACATAGCAATACTCTCGGGCGATACGATGTTCGTTCAATCCTGCATGCTGATGATGAAAACGAATCCTCTGCACATGCAGGATGTATTACGGATGTTTTTTAAAACCGCCGTTGAAGTGTGCGAAGGCCAGCAACATGACATGGACTTCGAATCCCGGGACAATGTTACCATCAGTGAATACCTGCACATGATCTCTCAAAAAACCGCGGCTCTCATCGCATGCTCCGCCTATATTGGCGCCAGATGCGCCGGTGCAAGCGACGACGATGCGGGTAAAATGTATCACTTTGGAAAAAATCTCGGACTGGCCTTTCAACTGCACGACGATATTTTAGACGTGTACGGTGATCAGGATAAATTCGGAAAACAGGTCGGCGGCGACATCATCTCCAATAAAAAAACATTCCTCATGCTTTCTGCCATGAATGAAGCAAAGGGTCAGGCGAAAGAACAACTACTCAAATGGATTTCTTCAACTGATTTTAATCCGGACGAAAAAGTAAATGCAGTAGTTAAAATTTACGACGAACTTAACATCAAAGAAAAAGCGACCGCTAAAATGATGGAATATTTTACAATTGCATTAAATGACATTCGAGATGTTACAGCCCCTGAAAAAAACAAAGCCGAACTGATTGCGCTGACGGAGAAGTTAATGGTAAGGGAGAAATAAGTCCGAGTCTCACTTTCAGACTGAGTCTGAGACCGAGTCTGAGCTAAGCCAGAACCCGGACTACAGACTCGGACTTAGACTCAGACTGTATCCGTTCGAATACGAATTCATACTTTGTTCCCGAAACTACAGGATTCGTAATTCGTAATTCGTAATTAATTATCTTACTCCCTGATCAACTGCACCCACCCCTTATACTCTTTCTCAGGCGATGTGACGATGTAATAATAAACTCCTGCATCCAATCCATGTCCGTCCCAGTCATTCTGATACTGGTCACTCGTATAAACAAGCGAACCCCATCTGTCCCAAACTTTTAATCCTACCCTGGTATCGTAATTCCCAATTCTGAAATAATCGTTATAGCCCGGACTAAGCGGGAATGGAGTAAACACATTCGGAATAAAGAACGGAGTGAAATCAATAATAAGCGTATCAATCGCCGTAGCACAGTTACCGGTAGTCGTTCCGATAATAAATAACTGAGTCAGTTTATAATCATCATCCGACGGATCGTATACAGCACTTAAAGATGTGTCTGATGGTATAAACACACCCGATCCTGTTGTCGTCCATTGCACCGAAGTTACGTTGGCCGAAAGAGTCAGCAACGGTATTGTGGCATTTTCCGACGGCTCACTTGAAATGGTCGTATCTGCTGATGCTATAAGCAAAGGTTGCCTTTCAATCAGTACTGTAACGGAATCGGATTGATCGAGACAGGCGCCAACAGTAGTCAGATAAATAGTTGCGGAGCCGTTTGTCGTATCTGATGCTCCGGGATTGTAGGTTACGGCAGGTGAAACTGTGTCCGGACTAAACGTACCGTCACCGGCGGAAGTCCAGTATAGTCCAACCCCATTCACCTGTGACCCGTTTAACAACACAACATCTCCCGCACAAATAGACTGATCACTTCCCGCATCGGCTATGCCCGGCGGAATAACTGTCACAGGATATGAATCAACGGTAGCGCAATTGTATGTATTTGTTACCGTCACAAAATATGTTGTATTAACGATCGGACGAATACCGATGACCGGTCCGGGAATGCCACCCGGTGTCCAAACATATGTTCCACCGCCTGTTGCTCTGAGACTATCGATTGATCCGTAGCATATCGGCGTAAGCGGACCTGTTACAGTCACAATTGGCGACGGAGTTATGTACAATGTAATTTCTCCCGTATCATTTAAGCAGGCCGGATTATTCACAACCATGTAAAGATGAGTATAACCGGTATCGGTAACTGCCGGAGTATAAACAGGAGTCGTAATAGAATCATTATTGAAAGTACCGCCGCCATCTGTTGTCCATTTAACATTCGGAGTAGTGGCGCTTGATATTACCTGGTAAGCGCCGTTGCAAATGGAGTCGGAAGGATTTGGAATGTTTGCAACCGGATGATTGTAAATCGAAACCGATATACTTGCCGTGTCGCTTACACAACCGGCTGTATTAGTTTCAAATACCTTTACGGAACCAACTCCCGGGGTACCCCAGTCAACAGTGATCGAATCGCCCGCAACATTCGGAACAACCGATGCGGCGCCTACTACAGACCATGTATAGATTGAACCCGCATTTGAACTGATATTATAGTACTGTGTAATATTATCACACACCATATTATTGCCGGTAAGAATCGGCAGCAAAGGTTTTGCATTTACAAATACTCCATAATTAGTTGACGGACCTGAACAGCCCGGAGACGTAACTTCATACACATTCAGATTCTGATTGCCGATACTATCCCACTGGAAAATATTTACCACTCCAGTTTGACCTAACAGATATGTACCTCCTGTAATCGTCCAGTTAAATGTAGAACCGGCACTCGGGTTGACAAAATAGGTTGAAATATCACTCTGACAAACGGTATCCGGCCCCGTGACGACAGGCGCTGCAGGTATGGGATTAATCACAAAGCTGAGTGATTGCGGTAGTCCGTCACAACCGAAAGAATTTGTTTCAACGACAGAAATAAATGCCGCTCCATTTGTATTCCAGTCAACCAGTATACTGCTGAATCCCTGTCCGGCCTGAAGCAATCCTCCCGCTACGGACCAGTTATAAGTCGAACCGGCGGTATTGAGTACAGAATAAATTACGTTAGTATCATTTTCGCAAACCAATACCGGACCGATAATTGAATCAGTCAATGGCAGCGGATTTACAACAATAACAATTGAATCGGTATCGGAACAAAGTCCGACAGTACCAACTACAACAAATGTGTAAGGAGAATTCGCGGCCGTGAGAGGCGATGGATAAATCGTATCGACCAGTTCTCCGCTGCTCCATGAATATGAATTGGCTCCTGATGCGGCAAGCATAACTGAGCCTCCCTCGCAAATAGTATCATTATCGGCCGTAACGGTAAGAGTCACTCCGGCAACCACACTCACCGATGTAGAAACATTGGTGGTACAAGTTGTAACAGCATCAATAACATCAATATCGAAGTTAAAAGATCCCAGTCCGCATGTAGCAAAATCAAATAACTGAGAACTTGTACTGGCTGTACCCGGAGTTACACAACCCGGCAGAGTCCATAAATAGGTTGAACCCGGAGAAGCTCCTGTCACGGTAATTGTTGACTGAAGAAGCGGATCGGTATTACAGATAAAAGGACCGCTGGCACTTATAACCGGTAACGGATGAATATAAACTTGTGCAACGGCCGATGAATCACAACCGGATGAATCAGTAACAGTGAGTGTAAATTGTGTGGCACCATTCACTGACGAAGTGGTATTTAATGAAGTATCATTTGCAATGGCCACAGCCGGACTGCTCGTCCACAGGTAAGTAGTACCGGTCACCGTGTTACTGCCTGTCCCATCAAGAACAACGGGAGTTACAACACCGTTACAAATTGTATCAGGCGAAACAGTCGCAACGACATTAGGACGCGGACGTGAAGTTACTCCGTCAGAAACCGTAGTGGCACAACCGGAAACCGGATCTGTTACAGTGAAAAATATTGAATCATTCGCGCAGATTGTTGCCGCGGTAATTAAACTGGTATCCGAAAAAATAAAACTACCTGATTGGCTCAGCCAGAGATAATCCATTCCTGCAGTACTGCCCGATCCGTTCAAAGACACATTCGTGCAACCACAAAAAGATGCTATAGGATTTATTACGGCATTTGGATATGCGCTAACATTCAGTGTATAATCTAAATCCTGTGTACAGGTTCCCTGTGTTCCGGTAATCGTAAAAATTGTCGGCACAAGCGGCTGAACAGTCTGAACGGAATCATTTGGGTCAGCAAAAAAATAAGGTGGATTGGCTGACCAGCTGTATGTATCCGCGCCGGTTACTGTAAGTGTTGCCGAGTCGCCTGAACAAATAATTGACGGACCGGTTACACTCATCGATAAACCTGCGGTAACTGAAAATGAAGTAGGAACTGTATCAATACAACCGGTTAAGCCGTCTGAAATAATTGCAATGAAATCATACGTTCCGACAACTGGAGGAAATGTTGCTGTAATGCCCGATGAATCAGGAGTTGCAGCGGTAATTAATGCATAGTCAGGAGATAATGCCCATGAATAGGTTGAACCCGGATTGGCTCCTATAACATTAAAGTCATTTGTCAATGGTATTTGTGAAGTGCAAAGGTCGGCGCTTGAAGGTTGTATGGTGGGAATCGGATATTGTAAAATGTTTACAGAATCCGGAGTTGACGTACATCCCAGGAAATCCGTCACCGTTACTGTGTACCAGACATTATTTGTATTGAAAGTATATGGATCCGCTATTGTCGAATCGCTTAACCCGGTAGTAGGTGTCCAAGCAAATGTATAAGGTCCCCAGCCGTTGAATGCAATTGCGTCGAGTTGTGCGGAATCAGACGGACAAACCGTAATTATTCCGCCCGCAAAAACAACAGGAAGCTCATTCACTGTCACATCAAATGAAGTATCGGCTGTACAACCCAGTGAATCGGTAACTTCAAAATCGAACGTATACGGACCGCCCGCAAATAAATCGGTAACTATCGTAGCCGGGCAATTTGTACAACTGAATGTACCTACACCCTGCCAGTCGTATGTATATGGAGGAGTTGCGTTGGAAATAGATGAGGAAAGATTAAGCGGAACGCCTTCGCAGATTTCTGTCGGAGCAGTTATGCTTATCACCGGCTTTGGAGCAAGGTTTATTACAGTTGTTACTGAATCAGGTCCGCAAGTTCCCTGTATTACAAGCTTAACCGTATATGAAGTTCCGGGGCCGTCATAGGTATGAAAAACACTTTGTCCGGTAGCCGTATTGGCAGGGCCTGAAGCAGGGTCACCAAAATCCCATGTCCACAAAGTTACATCTGGCGGAACAGAAGGAGGTAATGGAAGAACAGAAGCGGCTCCCGTAAAATTTATGGGTGAGCCAATACATCCCGTAGGAGGAAGATAACTGATCGTTGGATATAAATCCTGTACAGTTACATCCTGGCTAACAGTTTTACATCCGCATTGCAAATTGCAAACTCTTAATGTGACGGTATGTGTATCAACGACGGCAAGGGTAACCGTAGTATCTGCGCCTGTAGCAGGCAACCATCCGCCGGTATTGATTCTCCATTCATAAGTAATATTTGTACCTCCGTGTAAAGCGGTAATGTTATCACATAAGACGTTTAACGGAGTACAGCCGAAAGGAGGGTCAACATTGAAATTTGCGTCGGGTCGGGCAACGATGGCATCATCGACAGTCGTAGCAATAATGTCAAAAGTCTCATCATTTCCGGAGTTTCCATCGATCATGACGAAATAAGTTGTTCCGGCAACGGTTGCGAAAGTAATAGCCATTGATCCGCCCGTTCCACTATTTCCACTGGCACAATTTCCGGTAGAAACCAGCGAACCGCAGGCGCCGGTATAAAGTTCCATGTCAAGACCGGGGTTGTTATTGATATTATTTACCGTAACTGTACAGTTCCCGTTATTAACAGCCAGGATGGTAAACCAAACGCTGCTGTTCACGACGCCGTCGCCGCAGCTCAAAACGGGATCAGTACCCGAAGCAGTTGCACCAACTGTCGAACTTGTTCTTGTGCTTCCTGCACAGAGCGACCCCGGTGAACCACAATTATCTTGCGCCTTTGCGCCTATTGCGAAAAAAAGCAACAGAGCGAATGAAAAACTGAATATTCTTTTCACGGTTTTTTATTAAAGGACCTAAGATAATCTTATGCCTCAATCAGTTTTTTGCTTCGCAGATGTTTTATCAACACCAAATTTTCAAATTCTGAGGTGTTTTTTTATTCAATTTTTGACTTAAAAATGTGTCTGTAATACCCTTTTGATGTCATTTATACTGATCTTTGTTTAAATGATTGCAGGGTACAGAGATTTCTTCAATTTAATATCCAAACTCACCTTCAGGAGAGGACTGAATGCAGTATTGGTCATAACGGGTTTTTGGCTATCCAGAATAATAAAAAGACCGGTTGTTCTGGGATTCCCGGTTTCTGTTTCAATGGAACCAACGACTTCCTGCAATCTGCGTTGCCCTGAATGCCCGAGCGGATTAAGATCATTTACCCGTGTGACAGGAATGATGGAACCGGATCTTTTTAAAAAAGTTATTGATCAGCTTCATCACAGAATTATGTATCTCGTTTTTTACTTTCAGGGTGAACCTTATCTGCATCCCGGATTTCTTACGATGGTAAAGTACTCTGCGTCGAAAAAGATTTATACGGCAACATCTACTAACGGTCATTACCTGGATTCGGAAACGGCGAAGAAAACGGTAGAAAGCGGATTAGACAGACTTATTATTTCCATAGACGGAACCACACAGGAGGTTTATGAAAAGTACAGAATCGGCGGGAAACTGGAGAAAGTAATAGCTGGCGTAAAAAATATTGTTGAGTGGAAGAACAAATTAAAATCGTCGACACCGGAAGTCATCTTTCAATTTCTCGTTGTAAAACCAAATGAGCATCAGATTGAGGATGCAAAATTACTTGCGAAAGAAACAGGGGTAGACAAAATAGTTTTTAAGTCAGCGCAGATTTATGATTATACAAATGGAAGCGATCTGATTCCGACCAGGGAAAAATACAGCCGCTATAAACTCAGGAAAGACGGCACTTACAGCATTAAGAACAAACTAATGAACCATTGCTGGAGACTCTGGCAATCGTCGGTTGTAACGTGGGACGGACAAATGCTTCCTTGCTGTTTTGACAAGGATGCTCATTACAAAATGGGTAATCTTCAGATGCAATTGTTTTCCGAATTATGGAATGGGAAAGAGTACAATAAGTTTCGCAAGTCGGTACTCACAAGCAGAAAAGAGACGGATATTTGCACCAATTGCACTGAAGGAACCAGCGTATTCAGCTGATGATGCTTATTAATTATGATGGAGAAAATTTTTGAATTCAGCGGGCACGAAGCTCCTGTATACGCACTCGAACCATTTGAAGACGAAAAATTCTTTTCCGGTGGAGGGGATAAGATTATTTCAAGAATTAAGGCGGGAGTGCAACCTGAAGTAGTGGGAATTGCAAATACAAATGCGACTATTTATTCCTTAAAATATCTCCCCGAAAATAGTTTACTGCTAGCCGGGATCATGAATGGAGTCATACATGTAATTGATCTGGCAAACAAGAAAGAAATCCGTTTGCTTGCAGTACATACGGCCGGAGTTTTTGACATTAAACATTCGGTAAAAAATAACACCATTATTTCATCCGGTGGTGATGGAACAGTTTGCTTTTGGAATGCCAATGATTTCGAACTGATAAAAGCAATGGCCTTATGTAAGGAAAAGGTCAGAAGTATTGCGATATCTCCTGATGAGAGTTATTCAGCCATAGGATGCGGCGATGGCTTCATCAGACTGATTGATCTTAAGAGTTTTGAGATATTAAATATATTTCACGCTCATAACTTATCGGTGAACGCCCTTGTCTTTCATCCGGACGGCAAATTTTTGATTAGCGGAGGCAGGGATGCTCATATTAAAATCTGGGAAGTAACTGAATGGAAAAATATAAAATCAATTCCTGCACATAATTATGCAATTTACTCCATTTGTTTTTCTTCAAATGGTAAGATTTTTTATTCAGGAAGCAGAGATAAATCAATTAAAGTTTGGGATAGCTTCAGCTTTGGCTTTATTAAAAAATTGGAAAAGGCAAACGTTAACGGACATACTCACAGCGTTAATAAAGTAATTACCACAGGTAACTTATTGATTTCATGTGGTGATGACAGGAAAGTAATCGGTTGGAAAGATGAATCAGGAACCATATAAAAACAAAAAACTCCGGATTTTATTCCGAAGTTTTCTGATCAACAACTAAAATTACTTAACTTAAAACTTAACATGAAACACGAGTATTATAACGGGATCATTGTAAGAAAGGTTTCATTTTTTTTTCAACCTATTAATTTCTTTGTTTTTAAATCAATTTCGAAGATTTTTAACTAGTTCCAATAAATTAATTTATCCAACTAATCAGTGTTAAGTATTACCTATTTAAGAATTTATTGAAGATATAAAGCAGTATTTCTGATAATAATATATTTAAAAAAATTTCCTGATACGAAATAGTTAATTTAATTGAACATCTTTTTTAACTAATTGATCATTAAAAATATCATTCAGTTGAATTATAGTATCATTACATGCTACATATTAAATAACTGCCGGATTAAATTGATAATAATAACTAAGATTCTTTTATCAATAAAAAAGGCTGTCCGCTTTAGCGGACAGCCTTTTCAATCAATTAATATTTGGTAATTATTCTACGACAATTCGCAGTGTCTCTGCTTCCTTGCCTTCAGTTTGCAATGAAATAAAATACAGACCCTTTGATACTGCTTCAAGGTTAACGTCTTTCGAATTGAATCCTTCTACAGCTGAGATGTTTTCACTGATAATAGTCTTACCAAGGATGTCAATCACCTTGAGAGAATATCTGTCATCACGATCTGAGGAGAATGTTACAGTTACTTTTCCTGAAGTAGGATTAGGGAATGCTGTAAGGTTGCTCAGCATTTCTGTTGACACCTCTTCACCATTCTGACCGACTTTACAATTCAGGTTAACTGTAATGTTCTTAGTAGTAATTGCAGATGAACCACAATGGTTATTAGCTTTAACAGAAAGAACAACACTTGAAGAAGTAGCAGTTGTATATCTGATACGAACGTTTCTTGTTCCCTGACCGCTTCTAACCTGAGCGCCGTTTGATGCAGTCCATGTATATGAAGTAGCACCTGGGACAGAAGAAACAGAATAGGCAACATTTGATGCAGAGCGGCAAACACTTGACGGGCCTGAAATTGGACCTGGTTGTGCCGGAACTGAACTTACGTTTAATGAAATTGGAGTACCCGGACCACATGCTGAATTACATGCCTGAACTGTTACTACACCGGAAGTGAATCCTGGAGGGAAGGTAATATCTACATCATCATGTGAGCTGTTAACCTGTAATGGGTTACCGGAAGTAGCGCTGTTATTTTCATAGATGATTGATCCCGGAGGAGCAGTCCACAAATAGCAGGTAATATTCGGATTATAATGAACTTCATACTGATGTGTTGATCCACCGCAAACGCCGGTAGTTGGATTTTCATTTGAATGATCATAGTCCCAAACCGGCACTGGTGGCGGTCCGGAAATATTAAGAGTACGGTATCCGCTCTTACCTTTGCAATTCACCGCTCTTACTTTAACATATCCGCCCGAGAATCCCGGTCCGGCTGTTACGTTTATACTTGTAGTACCCTGACCCGAGTTAATTGTAAGTCCGCTGGAAACAACCCACTCATAACTTGAAGCATTTGCAACTGCCGCAATTGAGTAGTTAGCGCTGGTTCCTGGACAAAGTGAATTCGGACCAGTAATTGGACCCGGAGTAGAAGGAGATGAGTTAACTTTTATAACAGTAATACATGAAGGACTGCTTAATCCGCACTGACCATTCGTCCTTACACATATCTGACCGTTACCTTTCCATCTTGAAGTAAACTTAAGAGTAATACATGGGCCTGTTGAAGTTCCGACAACACCATTCGGCAATGTCCACTGGTATGAAGTTGCGCCGGGAACCGGTGTTACACAATACACAACATTCTTTTGTCCTTTACACACTAGTAACGGACCAGAGATTGGACCCGGAGTAGTACCGCCACCACCGCCGGAAGAGCCTACAGTAGTAGATGCTGTTGCAGTACAACCTGTAGCTATATGTGTAATTGTAACAGTATATGGTCCGGGTTGTAATCCGCTAATATTTGCAGTAGTACCGCCATTTGACCAAGAATAAGAATACAATTGTGTGTTATTAGGTAAAGCACTTGCAGTTCCTAATGAACCGCAACCAGCAGGAGTAGAAGAAGCACTTGCATTAATTACTACTGGAGTATGGAATACGCCTGTAATAGGGTCACAACCATCAATCGTACAATTGTTCTGGTCATCAGTATTAACAGGAGTATGGAATACACCGGATACAGGATCACAACCATCCGTTGTACAAACATTATTATCATTAGTATTAACAGGAGTGTGGAAAACGCCTGATACTGGATCACATCCGTCAGTTGTACAGGCATTTTGATCATTGGTTGAAACCGGAGTATGGAATACACCTGTCACAGGATCACAACCATCTGTTGTACAAACATTGTTATCATTTGTATTTGTTGGAGTGTGAAACACACCAGTTATTGGATCGCAACCGTCGGTAGTACAAACATCATTATCATTTGTGTTAACAGGAGTATGGAAAACGCCTGTTGACGGATTACATCCGTCTGTCGTACAAACATTGTTATCATCTGTATTAACCGGAGTGTGAGAAATGTTTCCTGTTGCAGGATCACATGATTCAACATCACAAAGATTTGCATCCTGAACGTTTATCGGATTGTGGAAGATTCCTGTTACAGGGTCACAACCGTCAGTTGTACAGAAGTTATTATCATCCGTATTAACCGCATTATGGAAAACACCGGTAGCCGGATCACAACCATCAGTTGTACAAACATTGTTATCATTGGTATTAACCGGATTGTGGAAAATTCCTGTCTGCGGATTACAACCGTCAGTTGTACAGGCATTACCATCGTCAGTTACTACCGGAGTATGTGAAACACCTGTGACAGGATCACAACCATCTTCTGTACAAAGGTTGTTATCGTTAATATTTACTAAAGAGTGGAACACGCCGGTAATAGGATCACAACCATCGGTTGTACATGCATTTTGATCATCGGTAGAAACCGGAGTATGGAATATTCCGGAAACAGGATCACAACCATCGGTTGTACAAACGTTGTTATCGTTTGTGTTTACCGGTGTGTGAAACACGCCTGTTATCGGATCACAACCATCAGTTGTACAAACATCATTATCGTTTATATTAACTGCTGTGTGGAACACTCCGGTTATCGGATCACAACCATCGGTTGTACATACATTGTTATCGTCGGTGTTTACCGCTGTATGAAACACACCTGTTATTGGATCACAACCATCTGTTGTACAAACGTTGTTGTCGTTTGTATTTACGGCTGTATGGAACACACCTGATATAGGGTCGCATCCATCAGTTGTACAAACATTATTATCATCTGTATTAACTGCATTATGGAATATACCTGTTGAAGGATCACATCCGTCTGTTGTACAGGCATTATTATCGTTCGTATTTACAGGGTTGTGGAATACTCCAGTCTGAGGATTACATCCATCAGTTGTACAGGCATTACCATCATCCGTATTTACAGGAGTATGCGAAATACCTGTTATAGGATCACAACCATCTGTTGTACATGCATTCTGATCATCTGTACTGATAAGATTATGAAAAACACCGGTTACAGGATCGCAACCATCTGTTGTACAAACGTTATTGTCATCTGTATTAACAGGTGTATGTGAAACTCCTGTAACAGGGTCACAAGCATCTGTTGTACAAACCGTCTGGTCATCGATATTTACCGGGTTATGGAAAATTCCTGTCTGAGGATTACAACCATCAGTTGTACAGGCATCGTTGTCATCAGTATTTACAGCTGTATGAGAAATAGCTCCGGTTACCGGATCACAACCATCTGTTGTACAGGCATTGTTATCATCTGTATTTACAGGGGAGTGTGAAATGTTTCCGTTAGCAGGATCACACGTCTCATTATCACAAAGGTTAGCGTCAGAAAAATCGATAGGATTGTGGAATACTCCGGTTACAGGATCGCAACCGTCGGCAGTACACGGATTGTTATCGTCGGTATTTGCAGGGTTATGAAATACTCCTGTGATAGGATCGCAACCATCAGTTGTACAAATATCATTATCGTCAACGTTTATAAGCGTATGAAAAATTCCGGTTATCGGATCACAACCATCAGTTGTACAAGGGTTATTATCATCTGTAACTACCGGTTCATGAGTGGCAACACCTGAACTGCAGGCATCAGCTGTACAAATATTTTGATCATCAACACTAGCACCAACATTGTTAACTAAACTGTATAATGTATTTGCTCCAAAATTGGTATAGGTTCCGTTAACAGAAATTGTCTGAGCGACACAAGTTGCGCTCCAGCCTGTTAAAGCTACTTTTAGCACACCAACAGCAGGAGCGGGATCCGCCGGTCTGATGATACTTGGATTTGGAGGGGCGCATGTAAACGGAATCGAACTGGAAAGCTGATATGATGCAACTCGTTTTGGCCCAACACCTGTGGATAGAAGTGTTGTATTTGAAGTTGCCGGAGTTCCCGAACAAAATCCACCCGTGTTGGCAGGAACCGATAAACAATTAACTGTTGAATTCCACTGCGGTCCGCCAGGTGTATATGAATTCATCTGTGTTGAACCTGCAACAATTGAACCTGTAATTGTAGCACCAGCGGGAATAAATGCTGAGTTGAATTGTAACCCCAGCTGTAATGTTCTGAAGTTAATATCCGTACCGGTTGCGACCAGATATACATCAAACTGATAGACCGTAGATGATATCATTTGGTCATTTGCAATATAACAGTTGAATGTCTGTTGCGAGTAACCGGCTCTCCCGACCAGTGTAAACAACATTGCAATAAAGAATACTCTAAAGCAGGTAGCTTTTGTTTTCATGCGAATTTATTTGATGAGGTTAAATTGTGACTAGTAGTTATCGGAATCAGGAACTATTTCCTAAACAGAATAATCGATACAAATAAATTCCATTTTCAAATGGAAACAAATTTGTCTGATGAGTGGTTATTCCGCAGCCGTAAACACACTTAATGCGCTTACGAATGCCTAAGGTATTTAAAAATGAGTATTAAATCCAAACTTTTTATGGGTATTTATTAACAAAACCGTGTTTTTAGCTCAAAATCAAACCTCAATGGAGTGATTTACTCCGTGAATGACAATAAAAACTTGGTAAAAGTTTAAATTAAACTGTCATTATTTCCTTTTCCTTGCCTGCCAGATGCTTATCAACAGCAGCTATAAACTGATCTGTCATCTTTTGAATCTGATCTTCGAGTCCTTTTAAGGTATCTTCAGGAATTGATTTAGCTTCTCTCTTAATATGTTCATTTGCATCACGACGAATATTTCTGATGCCAACCTTGCAATGTTCCGCTTCCGCTCGTGTCTTTTTCACCAGTTCCTTTCGGCGTTCTTCGGTGAGAGTAGGTATGTTGATGCGAATTAATGTGCCATCGTTCTGCGGAGTGAATCCAAGATTCGCCGCCAGTATCGCTTTCTCTATTGGTGAAAGCATTGCCTTTTCCCAGGGCTGTATCGCAAGTGTTCTTGCATCGGGAATAGTAACACTGCTTACCTGGGCAAGCGGTGTATTAGTTCCATAATAATCTACATAAACGCTGTCGAGCATGGCGGGATTGGCGCGACCGGCACGGATTTTCGAAAGTTCAACTTCAAGATGATCAATCGCCTTCTGCATGTGAACACGAGAATCATTCAGAATTTTATTTACATCAACCATGATATCTTTGGATTTTTTGTAGTGCTTAATTAGAATTCGACAAGAGTACCGACTGACTGACCTTCGAGAACTCGTATCAGATTGCCGGATTTATTCATGTCGAATACGATGATCGGAACTTTGTTTTCATTGCAGAGTGTAAACGCTGTCATATCCATTACATTCAGTCCCTTCTCATAAACCTCGTCAAACGTTACTGTCTGATATTTCACTGCATCTTTATTCTTTTCCGGATCCGAACTATATATTCCGTCTACTCTTGTACCTTTTAATATTACATCCGCTTCTATTTCAATCGCGCGCAATGAAGCAGCAGTATCGGTCGTGAAATACGGATTACCTGTTCCTGCTCCGAAAATTACCACACGTCCTTTTTCAAGATGACGTACTGCCCTTCTTTTAATATATGGCTCGCATATCTGCTCCATTTTTATGGCGGATTGAAGTCTGGTATTCACACCGATTTTTTCGAGAGCCGACTGAAGTGCCATACTGTTAATTACGGTAGCCAACATTCCCATATAGTCTCCCTGCACTCTGTCAATTACATCTTCCGCGTCATTACCAACTCCTCTGAAAATATTTCCTCCGCCGATTACAATAGCAACCTCAACACCGGCTTCGACAACCGCTTTTATGTCATCGGCATATTGCTTGAGACGGTTGTGGTCAATACCAAATTCCTTCTCTCCCATCAGGGCTTCTCCGCTTAACTTAAGGAGGACGCGTTTGTATTTCATCGCACTAAAATAAACAAAAAGTAATTAGTCTTGAGCTGTTAGATTTGAGTTGTTAGACTTGAGCCATTAGACTTCAGCTGTCGGTTTTTAGTTTTGAGTTCGAGTTCTTTATTTTGAAAGAACAGTTGCGAATTAAGTAACCGAAAGATAAAATTCATCAACTTCCCTGACCCGATAAGCATCTCAAGACTAAAGGCTAACCGTTAAAAACTACTAAACAACGGGCAAAAAAAAAGAAGACTTTCGTCTTCTTCTTTAATTTTATCCGAGTTTAACCCGTTTCATCGCTGTTACTTTGAGGTTTTTATTAATTCCCTCGAGCAATTGTCTAACGGTTTTTTTCTCGTCTTTGATGAACTGCTGGTTCAACAAAGTATATTCCATATAAAACTTGTTGATCTTACCCTGAGCGATTTTCTCAACCATATTTTCAGGTTTACCTTCCGCGCGGATCTGCTCTTTTGCAATTTCCATTTCACGCTCAAGTAATTTTGTGTCAACATCATCTTTATCAATAGCAACCGGTGCCATAGCGGCCACCTGCATTGCGATATCTCTTCCTGAATCACCAAGACCTTCAGAGGTGCTGAAACCAACAAGGGAAGTTAGTTTATTACCCGGGTGGTTATAGATGATAACCTTTTCAGATTTCACATTCTGGTAATCTACTAAATCAATCTTTTCACCGATTTTACCCATCTGGTCAATCAAAGTTTCTCCAACTGTGCGATCACCCAATTTCAATGCTTTCACATCGTCGATAGACGCCGCATTATTAGCCATGGCAAGATCAAGAATTGATTCACCGTATTTAATGAAATCATTATTCTTCGCAACGAAGTCAGTCTCACAGCAAACAGCTACGATAAAACCTTGTTTACCATCAGCTGTAGTTTTGCCAAATACATATCCCTCTTTCGCTTCACGATCCTGACGGTTCGCAGCTATTTTCTGTCCTTTTTTACGTAAAATATCAATAGCGGCTTCGAAATCTCCATTTGCTTCTGTAAGAGCTTTCTTACAGTCCATCATTCCTGAACCTGTTTGCTGACGCAGTTTATTTACATCCGCTGCGCTTATTGTGGCAGTTGTCATTTTTAAAATCTCCTGTTAATTAATTATTCTTTCTTTTTACGTGCAGGTGCGGCTCCGCGACGCGGGCGGCCACCTTTTGGTGCAACTCCTAAGTCACCATCTTCCTTAGCATCATCATCAGCAACAGTCATTTCAACTGCAATTTCATTCTCTCTGTCTGCTAATTCTTCTGCTTCTTTCTCCTTCTCCAGTTCTTTGTCAACTTTTCTTTCCGCAAGTCCGTCTTCGATTGCTTTTATCATCGTTTCAACAATAAGAGCGATTGATTTAGTCGCATCATCGTTTGCCGGAATAGCAAAGTCAACCTGAGTTGGATCTGTATTTGTATCTGTGATAGCGAATGTAGGTATGTTCAATTTGTGAGCTTCCGCAACAGCGATATGCTCTTTCATAATATCTACTATAAAGAGTGCTGCAGGAAGACGGCTCAGATCGGCAATGCTACCGAGGAATTTCTCCATCTTAGCTTTCTGACGCGTAATCTGAAGACGCTCTTTCTTAGAGATGTTTTCAAATGTTCCGTCAGTCGCCATTTTTTCGAAGCCTGTCATTTTCTTAACTGACTTACGTACTGTTGCAAAGTTGGTCAACATTCCGCCCGGCCAGCGCTCAGTAATAAAAGGCATGTTCACTCTTGTAGCTGCATTGGCAACGATATCCTTCGCCTGTTTCTTAGTAGCTACGAACAATACTTTCTTTCCTGATTTTGCAATCTGCTTCATAGCTGCAGCAGCCTCTTCGATCTTTGCAACTGTTTTGTTAAGATCAATAATGTGAATACCTCTTGCCTCCATAAAGATATACGGAGCCATGCGTGGATTCCACTTGCTTTTCAGATGGCCGAAGTGAGCACCTGCATCTAATAATTCCTGATATGAAACTCTTGACATTGAATTGGGGTTGACGGAAATTGATGAATTTATTTGTTGACGATTAACGTTTAGAGAACTGGAATTTCTTACGAGCTTTCTTCTGTCCCGGCTTTTTACGCTCAACCATTCTCGGGTCACGTGTAAGCAGTCCTTCCTTACGTAAAATTGATTTATTCTCTTCGTTTACTTTTACTAATGCTCTTGCAATACCTAATCTCGAAGCTTCGGCTTGTCCTTTGATTCCGCCGCCATCAACTGTTATTTTGATATCGTAATTCTCCTTTGCATTTAACACATGCTGAGCCTGTGTTACTATATACTGGAGCGGACCGGTTGGAAAATATTCTTTGAATTCTCTTGAGTTAACGGTGATCGCTCCGTTTCCTGCTTCGAGGTAAACACGCGCAATTGAAGTTTTTCTTCTTCCTATTGAATGGATGACTGCCATGAATGATTAAAATTTAATTTCTTTTGGTTTTTGTGCTGCATGCGGATGATTTGTACCAGTAAAAACATGCAGGTTGCGGAATAATTCACGACCTAAACTGTTTTTTGGTAACATACCACGAATTGAATTCTCAAGTATGAGGACTGGATTCTTCTTCATCCATTCAGTCGGTGTAGCGAAACGCTGTCCGCCCGGATAACCTGTATGACGTACATACTCCTTATCGTTCATCTTCTTTCCGGTGAAACGAATTTTTTCCGCATTGATGATGATGACATTGTCACCGCAATCAACGTGTGGAGTAAAGCTGGTCTTATGTTTACCGCGAAGAACACGGGCTACTTCTGATGATAAGCGACCAACAATTTGATCCTTAGCATCAACGATAACCCAATTTTTGTCAACCGTTTTTGCATTTGCCGAAACAGTCTTGTAACTTACTGCGTTCACTTTTAATTGTTTTTAAAGGTTTTTTGTACTAATTATTGCCTCCATCGAAGGGGTTGCAAAAGTATGATATTTTTTAATACGTGCAAATACTACAGAGATTACTTTTTAACGCAAGGTGAAGTCGTTTCGGGTTGCGGGTTGTGGGTTTCGGGTTACGGGTTGCGGGTTACGGGTTGGGCACTCTAAGATTCTTTGCTAATATTATAGTATTCAGCATTTTATGAATAATTGCTAGTTAACAACCAATATTTTGGATTCTCTTTGATTTCCTCAGATGCATATCGCATGCAAACCCGTAACCCGTAACCCGAAACCCGAAACCCGTAAGCAGAAACGATGTACATTTGACCCGTGCAAAATATCCTGATAACCGGAGGAACGGGCCTGATTGGCAGGTACTTAGAGAAACACCTGACCCATTTAGGTCATAGGGTCTCTATCCTGTCCAGGCAGAAAAGTGGCAAAAACAGCTTTTTCTGGGATATTCAAAAGGGCGAAATGGATCCCAATGCCCTTTCGGGGGTGGATACAATCATTCACCTGGCCGGATCGGGGATTGCCGATAAATGGTGGACAAGCACATATAAGAAGGAGATCATCAGTTCCCGTTCATTATCAGCCCGTCTGTTATTCGATACTCTAAAAAAAACACCCGGACATACGGTTCGGACCTTCATTTCTGCTTCAGGAGTCGGATACTATGGTGACAGTGGAGCAGCATGGGTCGATGAAATGTTCCGTGCCAAAGAAGACTTTATGGGTATGGTCTGCACCGAATGGGAAAAAGCAGCGCATGAATTTGAATCACTCGGAATCCGTGTCGTAATCTTCAGAACGGGAATTGTTCTGGCGAAAGACGGTGGTGCTTTGCCCGAACTTGCAAAGCCTGTCAGACTTTTCGCCGGTGCTCCTCTCGGAGACGGAAAACAATATTTATCATGGATTCATATTGAAGATCTTTGCCGGATATACGCCTTCGCCATTTCAAATGAAAAACTGTTCGGAACATTTAATGCAGTTTCGCCCCGGCCGGGCACCAATAAAGATTTTACGAAAGAAGTTGCTTCCATTCTGAACCGTCCCGTATGGCCTTTTAATATTCCATCATTTCTATTAAAAATGATACTGGGTGAAAAGGCAGCGATAGTGCTGGAAGGACAAAGAGTTTCATCAGAGAAAATACGGCTGGCGGGATTTGAATTTTTACATTCTGATCTTTCTAAAACTCTAAAAGAATTACTGAAGTGAATAAAATTAATTTTTTCTGGTTTCGCCGAGATCTGCGACTCGAAGACAATGCCGGCCTTTTTCATGCGCTGAAAAACGGAAATGTCCAATGCATCTTTATTTTCGATACAAACATTCTTGACAAACTGGAAGACAAAAATGACCGCCGTGTGGTCTTCATTCACCGGCAGCTTGAACGGTTGAATGACCAGCTAAAGAAGTTTGGCTCCGGATTACTGGTAAAAATCGGTAATCCCATTGAAATATGGAAGAAGTTAACCGGCGAGTACGATATCAAAGCTGTTTTCTGCAACCACGACTATGAACCTTATGCAAGAGAGAGGGATTCGGAGGTTGAAAAACTTCTGGCTAAAAAGGATATAAGCTTTCATACCTTCAAGGACCAGGTCGTTTTCGAAAAAAGCGACGTCGTTAAAGACGACGGAACCCCTTACCTCGTTTTTACGCCTTATATGAAAAAATGGAGAAGCATTTTTCACGACACTCAGGTCATGCCTTTCGAAACAGAAAAATATTTTTCGAACTTCAGAAAAGGTGATCAAACAATTCCCGCCATAGAAAAAACAGGATTCAAAAACCTGCCGATAGACTTTCCGCTTCCTGTTTTAAAAAAAGACATCATCGTCAACTATGAAAACACGAGAGACATTCCTTCTGTTGCAGGCACCTCCCGTATTAGTGTTCATCTTCGTTTCGGAACGATAAGTATCAGACAGGCTGTTTCATTTGCCTGGAAGTTAAGCGAGAAGTGGGTGAATGAATTAATCTGGCGCGAATTCTATATGATGATACTCTGGCATTTCCCGCATGTGACAAACAGTGCATTCAAATCATCCATGAAAATGCTTCCGTGGAAACATGACGAAGAGGGATTTAAAAAATGGTGTGAAGGAAAAACAGGTTACCCGATAGTTGATGCCGGAATGCATGAGTTGAACGAAACCGGATTCATGCATAACAGGGTGCGAATGATCACTTCGATGTTTCTTACCAAATATCTGCTCATAGACTGGCAATGGGGAGAAGCATACTTCGCGCAAAAATTACTCGACTTCGAACTATCAAGCAACAATGGCGGCTGGCAGTGGAGTGCGGGAACAGGAGTCGATGCCGCTCCATACTTTCGTTTTTTCTCCATGGCCGAACAAACCAAACGTTTCGATCCGCAATTAAAGTACATTCAGAAGTGGCTTGGGAATGACCTTTCAAATTACCCTCCTCCTATTATTGATTATAACTTCGCGAGGAAGAAGTGTATGGAGTTCTATAAGTCGTGAGTAATTAGTCTTGCCTGCCCCTTTAAGGGAGTGTAGAAAAAGTTTCGGGTTACGGGTTAGGGGTTACGGGTTACGGGTTACGGGTTTCGGGTTAGGGGTTGCTACTTACGTGAGCCAACACTAAATGTTGGAATATAGGAATCACCCAAATTCCAGGATTCCAGGATTCAATGCGGTCACTTCCGTGTAGCAACCCGTAACCCGTAACCCGAAACCCGAAACTCCTTCCCCATTTCTTACAGTTTCACCTTTCTGCATGAAATTGTCAACCTGCCCGGTTTTGCCTGCTAAGAGCCTGTAATGTTCGAATAAATTTTAACTGACCTTATTGTTTTTATGGGCGTTTAGAATGATAAGTGAAAAAGACAACCGCCCATTTCATTCAGAAACGCCTTTTATGGTGTTTAATACTGGTTTTAGCCTGTCTTATTAAACAGGATGCGAAAGCTGTAATTCCCGGTATTCAGGCTGAATTTTTGAAAAACAGCACCACACTTTCTCCGAGTGAGCTTGCCTCAAACGTGATGAAGGTGAAAAATAATACGGGTAAAAGTGTACGATTTCACATGGAATTTTCACTTCCCGGCGGGTGGGAAGTACTTGGAAATGCAAGAAAAGAGCATGAAATTCTTTCAAATGACTCCGCTTTCTTACCAATCAGAATAATTCCGGGCAAAGACATTAAAGGCGGAACCAGTTATGTAATTACTGTAACAATGCTTTCTGAAAATAATATTCAGTTTGCAGCTCAAAACTGGTATGTAAGCTTGCCTGTCTTTACAAAATGGACAGCAAATCTTCCAATTAAACATCAGTTCTTTTACAGCTCTCATGATTCCTCGGGTGTAGAATTGCTTTTACAAAATAATGGTAATGCCGATGAAGAGCTACGTATCTCATTAGTGCCTGATCGCAGACTCGATGTATTAAGAACACAGGATGGCGGCGCAGGAATATTATCCTTCATCATAAAACTTCCTGCCGGCACAGATACTCTACTGACATTTCCCGTAATAAGAAAACCATCTGCCAACAGCAATAAAAGCAGGGATGGCGATCTCTACCGGACAGCTTCAAAAGAAAATTATGCATTTCAGATCCTTGTGAAATCCATTACCAGCGGAGGATCGTGGAGCGGAACAATGCAGTTTACAAAAGCAGGCAGTGTTGCAAAACAAAATGAATTCGGCCGCTCAGCTTTACCCTTAACTGTAGAGGCAAATGTGTATGATGTACTTACAAGCGGTACAACAATGTCACTCGATGCGTATGGAAACGTTGACCTCTCGCCGACCCAGCTATTAACTTACAGGTTCCAGACCGTATTCATTTCAAATTACTTCAATGAAAATTCATTACTCGGTACAAATAACTACATCGGATACTTTGACGATCACATTACTCTTGAACTCGGAGAAGTAAACGGCTGGGGCCGCAGTCTGCTTACAGGAAGAGGTATAAAAGGCTCTTATAGATATGGCAAAAATACAGTTGGTGCCATGACAACCCGTACACCCGGCTTCTTCAAAAATTATACATCAGAAGGATATGGCTTTTTCCATAATTTCAGACAAAACAATCTGAATATAACCAGCCAGTACAGCACCAATACAAACAGCGCGCTTAATATTAACAACAGTATAATTAATTCTCTTGGCTCTTACAAAATTAATCCGCGCAATCAAATCACTTTGGGCGGTGGATACTCAAATGAGAAGAGCCGCTTTGCCTCAACGACCGGTTATGGTTATGAATTAAATTATTCATTCTCTCTTCGCAATATTAATATCTCACTCGGTAACAACTTTGGTAGTTCAAACTATGTTATTGCAAGGGGAGTTAGAATGTACTACACCCGTACGACCTATACCAAATCATCAAGATTAAGCTATTCATTAACCACTCAGAACTTCAGTCAGCAACCATCGTATTTCTATAATGGTGTTATACGTACAGGTTCATTCACCCGAAGCGACAGATATGAAGGTCGCATCGGATTTAATTCACCTTCATCATTCGTAGCTATCAAGCCAACTTATTTGTGGGAAGAAAATCAGAATTTAAGAATTGCTACCCGCCTCATAGGTGTTGAGTA
The DNA here is from genome assembly GCA_964486655.1 of uncultured Flavobacteriales bacterium. Lineage (GTDB taxonomy): Bacteria > Bacteroidota > Bacteroidia > AKYH767-A > 2013-40CM-41-45 > JADKIH01. The sequence goes on along the minus strand of CAZAON010000284.1, from coordinate 11,001 downwards.
CAATGCGAAAAATCTTACCGGAGTTCGTTTCTCATCAATGGGATCACTTGGTTATGCGAGAGCAGTGGACTATAATCTGTCCGACTTCTTTGTTTCACGAATCGGAGCGTACGCACGCTGGGAAAAATTATACCTGAACCTGCGCTATACATATGGTCCGGTCGATGCAGCCGAACAGGCCCGCTTTGTAAAAGACCAGATAAATCCGCAAACCGTTCACCTCTCAAGTTCATACGATTACTGGATGGCAAAAAATAAATTATTGCTCTTCACCACTGCCAACCTGATGTATGAAACCTATTTCAAGAAAACGAATTTCCGTCTTCGTCCGGAGTTGTTCTACTATGCCAAAAGCGGATTGAGATTCTCGATCTATGCATCATTCTTCTCGAATTCGCAGAAAGCAAATCCGATGTATGATGAACAGGTTGGAAGAGAGCCATACGATCAGACTGCCACGACAGAAATGAATTTAGGATTTGGAGTACGCAAGCAATTCGGCATACCTGTACCGGGTAAAAAATATGTTACGATGCATGCGGTCATATTCAAGGATCTTAACGGAAATCACAAGCAGGATAATAATGAGGAAGGCGTTGAGAATATGCTTGTCACAATTAAGACGAAAAGCGTTTTCGGTGAAACAACAGATACTACACAAACGAAAAAACAAACTATTGAAGAATTCATCACCGGTACAAAAGGAGACCTGACATATGAAAATATCCCTGCCGGGGTTTATGAATTCAAATGCGTTTCACTGGTCCCTAACGGAGAATGGTTCTCGGGAGCGGAAAATGAATATAAGATTGATTCAAAGCAAACAATCTATATTCCGATGACACGTGGTGTACGTATCACAGGTTCTGTTATGGTTGAAAGAGATAAGTATTCGGAATATACTGGAGAGTTAGACCTGTCAAGAGTGCGTGTAACAGCGGTAGATTCAACCGGAAAGTCTTATTCTGTTCTGACTGAACGCAACGGATCATTTTTACTTAATCTGCCGACCGGACAATACATACTGTCAATAAATGAGGCGGCATTAGGTGAGAATTACATTTTCACGCAGAACAAAGTAAGCCTGGATTTAAGTACAAACTTCGAAAATCTCTCTGTAACCTTTAATGCGGTTGAAAAGAAGAGAAAAATGGAAATTAAGAAGTTTAACAGTAAGGAATAACCAAAAAAATAATAAAACCATTGGGGTAAATCCCCCGTAAAAACCACAAAAAGTAAAATAATGAAAAGTTCGCTGACCAGTTTATTAATCCTCTGTTTCCTGATAACAAGTGTTCAGGCACAGAATGTATCCATTTCACCAAGCAGATTATACTATAAAACCTCTATTGGTGAATACAAAGTCCAGGAAGTAAGTGTAACAAACAGTTCGACAATGCCACAGTCATTTACAGTTTCTTTTGGAGATTTTGAACCATCGGGTTCATTGGGAAAAAGCCAGCTTATGAAAAAAGGAGAAAGTGAAAATTCCTGTGCTGACTGGCTGAGTGCCGAGCCTTCGTTTTTCGAAATCCATCCGGGACAGACTCAGAAAATTAAAGTATTAATGCAGGTTCCATCTTCACCGGATGCCAATAAAGTAAAATGGGCAGCGATGCAGGTTAAACTTGCCAAAGAAAAGAAAGGCGGAGATCTGAAAGATCAGAATGCGATTGGAATGGGAATAACAGAATCCTTTCAATTTGTAGTACACATATTTCAGTCACCCCCAACCGTAACGGCTAAAAATGCGGAGATTGAAAGTTTCAAAGAAATAACTTCTGAAAAAGACAGTACAAGAGTAATGGTACTTCGCGTGGTAAATTCAGGAGAGGCCATACTTGATTGTGTCTCTTACCTGGAATTCACTAATCTTTCGAGCGGAGAAGAGAGCAGACAAAAACCGATTGCTTATACATTATTACCGGGCACTGCCCGTGAGTTGAAATTTCCAATTTCATCAACCCTACCGGAAGGTAAATACTCTCTGTTAGGCGTTGTAGACTATGGCAGCAGGGAAAATGTGCAAGCTGCAGAAACGGAGGTGATGATTAAGAGATAAGACATTAATTGATTCTGACCAGAAACCAGTTAATAATTTATCTATTATTCAAAAACAATCAAATCAGGTGACATTTAAAATGTAAGAATGCGGGAAGAATTACACCATTCCTCATTAAACATCACACCATATTTGTCATGTTGATTTTTAAAAACAAAAAACACAAAATGAAAAACATCGCGCAAAAAAAATTGTGGATTGCAGCTATCGCAGGCTTGCTTTCTTTCAATGCAGCAAATGCACAATTATCAGATCAAGAGTACGTAGCCGTTACAATGGACTTACAAGGTATTCTTGAACTGAACATGACAACTGAACCACAGGTAGATTTTGTATTCAATACAATACAAAAATATCAGGTTGGTATCACAAAGTATAATGCAACCCGTCTGGAAGTTGAATCAACTGTTCCTTGGGATTTGTATGTACAACCAAGTACACAGTTCTGGACACAACAGATCGCTTATGGTGCCGGTACAAACGGACAAGGTACGCTTCCATCTGAAATTCTTGAGATGATGGCTATCCAGTCTAACGCAGTTGCTGCTCCTCTTACAATGAACAGCTTCATCGGACTTTCTAGTAACGCCGGTGCTAACACAGCTTCTCTTAACCCTTCTGCAGCTACCCAGTTCCTTGCTGGTGAGTTCTTACAAGGTGTTGCAAGCAGCTATGCGCCATCTACTTCAACTGCAAGTCCGTTGACAAACAAATTCTTACTTCACTACCGCATTAAGCCGGGTGTTCCAGCGAACTTCCCTGACTTAACTGCTCAGTATCCGGCTATCGCTGCAGCGACATTCCCTGCATTGACGCCTTATGCACAGCCAGGATATTATGATCTTGAAGTAGTTTATACTTTGACTGAAGACTTATAAAAAATAGTCCTCTCTGACGAAAAAGCATCCTTCGGGGTGCTTTTTTGTTTTATACTATTGACTTGTTTTAGGATAAACACTTGTAACTATTTGTAAATAAAACAGTAAATGTGATGTAATAGGTATGAATCGTTTACTCAAAATAAATGTCCGGGTTCTATTATTAACCCTGGCTATCTTTTTACACGGACATCTGCTTCGTGCACAAACTGTTTCAGTAGACCTGGCAACACCCGCAAACCTGGAATTCACATTTAATACAATAAATAAACTCATCAATGGAATAGTAATTCCGAATGCAATTGTACTTAACGTAGAAGCAACGGGAGGTCAGTGGGATTTGTATGTTGGAAGTGTGACTACAATAGCAGGAACCTGGGATAATGCTCAATACTATACAACGAGTGGAAATGGCGCGCCGCCGGTTAACCTTTTACAAATGCGGGTACATAACTTAACCGGCACACCACAAATTTCGGGATATGTTCCGATGCAGGACATTGCGACCAGCACTCTTGACATAATCGGCAATCATTTAAGCGCACCGGATCCGGCTGTTAATTGCGGTGATATTATTCCGGTCGGAACCAATACACCCGGAAGCTATACGACCGATCCGCAATGTTACCAGTTCAAAGTCGATTTAAAGATGGCACCGGGAACACTTTACCGTCCGGGACTTTATACAATGCAAATTGAATACATCATCGCCGAGGACTTATAATCCGCGGAAAACATTCGCCGAAGAAAAAATTCAATTGTAAAGATTTTATCTATTTTGCGATAGCATGGAAATTTTCATAACCGGCGCGGCTGGTTTTATCGGCTCTCATTTATCCGAAAAATTACTGGCAGAAGGGCATAAGGTTACCGCGATCGACAACTTTGATCCGTTTTATCCCCGTGCAGTTAAGCTTAATAACCTTAAAAACTGTTTTCACTCAAAGAACTTCAGGTTACATGAAGGTGATATAAACGATATCAATTCAGTTTTGGGAGAAACCGGCTATAATCCCGATCTGGTTATTCATCTTGCCGCGAAAGCGGGGGTCAGACCATCAATAGAGAATCCGGCCGCATATATTTCCGCAAATATTAAAGGCACTCTTTCTTTGCTGGAATGGATGAAAAAGAACGGTTGTAAAAAAATGATTTTTGCTTCTTCATCCTCAGTATATGGGAACAATGCGACTCCGTTCAGCGAAAAAGATTCAGTCGACGCTCCTATTTCTACCTATGCATTTACCAAAAAATCGTGTGAGCTGATGAATTACACTTATCATCATTTGCATGGTTTCAGTATAATTAATCTGAGATTTTTCACTGTTTACGGTCCCCGGCAGAGACCGGATCTTGCCATTCATAAATTTTTCAAACTCATGAGTGAAAACAAGCCAATTGATATTTATGGTGACGGATCAACGGGAAGGGATTACACATACATTGATGATATAATTTCCGGAATATCCTCGTCAATAAACAGAATAACCACAAAGGAAAATCTTTACGACATTATCAACCTTGGAAACAGTAGTCCGGTTACACTCAACCAACTCGTCGAGGCAATTGAAATCACGATCGGACGAAAAGCCGAAAAAAAATACAAGCCTATGCAGGATGGTGATGTAAATAAAACTTTCGCTGACATTACCCGCGCGAAAGAAATTCTGGGATACAATCCAACAACATCACTCTCTGCCGGATTAATGAGTTTTTTGAAATGGCATGAGAAAAAATAATCTCATCCACAAACTTCCGGCGCCCGAAAATCGACTGTTTTGGTTTTGTGTGTTGTTGTTATTAAAATTTTCTCTTTTATTCTTTTTGATTAGCGAAGACCGGCCATCTCAATTACCGGACACAATAGCTATTTGTTCAGGCGACTGTGAGAGTTATTTGTCACCGATCGAAAGCCTGATTTCAAAAGGCACCTATGAGCCTGACTTTAGAATGCCGGGTTATGGTATTCCATATCTCGTATTCCGAATGTTTGCAGACAGAAATTTGGCAGTAAACCTGCTGATTATTTTCCAGACATTAGTTGACACATTGGCGGCATTACTGTTAGCCATCATACTCTATCGGATTACAGGCAGGCGTTACGGATTTTATTTAAGCGTTCTTTTATACGGTATCGGAGTGACGGTTTCCTGCTACAACAACTGGATACTGACAGAAAGCATGACTTCCTCTGTTCTTATTCTCGGCTTCTATTTTATATTTGAATACATCAGAAAAAAGAAAGTTTCATGCCTGGTTTTTGCAGGATTTTTTCTCACGTGGTCATATTTTCTGAGACCGGTGAATATTTTCATTTTATTTATTGCAGCCTTTTTTCTGTTTGTCTTTTTTATTAAAGAGAATAGAATCGGAAATTTAATATTCTTCTTGCTTCCGGCGATTATAATTAATTCGGCCTGGAGTATCAGAAATTATATTACAAAAGGAAAGCCCTATTTGCTTACTGAGAATGTATATATCAAAAGCTGGTACGGTGATTACGGACTTGCAGGTCTTGAATTTTGCAAGACATTTTCCGATTTCAAAGTCACCTATATATTTTTTGAAACCCGCGGACTCATTTATTTTGGCCGTCCGGTTGAAAAAGTAAAGCTGGAAGACATAAAAATTCCGGAAGAAATATACACTCCCGATTTTAATTATGATTCACTCATAGCTATCAGGAATCTCTATCAGGAAAGACTTTCACCTGAAATTTCTCCGCAACAAAGTGCGGAACTCGAAAGGATCATTACCCAAAAGTTTAAGTTATATACTAGTTCCATTAAAAAACATCACCCTTTTATAGTGTATGTTAAAACACCGCTTGTTTTACTGAAGAATTTTATCATCCAGGCAGGTGTTCACAATCTGTATTTCATGCCTTACAGTTACCAGCCCTTTCATAAAAAAGGGATTAAATTATTCTTTATTTCAATCTATTTATTCTCTTTCGGCCTGTTTATAGCCGGCATTATCTTTTACAAAAAGCTATTTGAAAACAAATTTATACTGCTTGCATACATTACGGCATTTTACATTATTTTCATCCATTCAATAATACTCAGATCAATAGAGTCCCGTTATATTGTACCTGCTTATCCATTTTTCGTGATGGCAGCAGTGTTTACAATTAACACGGCAGTAAATTATTATAACAAGAAGCGCATAAATGATTGATGTTTCAGTAATTCTTCCTATTTACAACGAGTCAAAAAACATTCCGATCCTGTTTACTAAACTGGTGGATGAATTAAAGAACATGAGTTATGAAATCGTCGCGGTAAACGATGGTTCGAGAGACGACAGTTGGGAACAATTAAAAAAGGTTGCTGCAGATAATAACCGTATCCGTATAATTAATTTCGCGAAAAATTTCGGCCAGACAGCCGCATTAAATGCCGGCTTAAAAAATGTGACGGGAGAGATCATCGTTTTGATTGATAGTGATCTTGAAAACGATCCGGCCGATATTCCATTGCTTCTGGCCAAGATACGTGAGGGCTATGATGTTGTCAGCGGCTGGAGACAGAAAAGGTGGAAGGGGCAATTTCTGACGAGAAAATTACCCAGCATGATGGCTAATCGTCTCATCTCAAAAATCTCAGGAGTTTATCTTCACGATTACGGATGTACGTTAAAAGCATATAAAAAAGAGGCTGTAAAACATATTGCCTTATATGGTGAAATGCACCGGTTTATTCCCGTTTACGCAAGCTGGTATGGAGGAAAAGTAACGGAGATTCCGGTTAATTACCAGGCAAGGATTCACGGTAAAAGCAATTATGGAATTGCAAGAACATATAAAGTAATACTGGATTTAATTCTCATAAGATTCCTCCAGAGATATCACAACCGTCCAATCCATTTTTTCGGCGGCGCCGGTTTTATTTCATTGTTTATTTCATTTGCCTCGTTTTTACTGGCACTGTATTTTAAGCTTACCGGCCAGAAAGATTTTGTTGAAACTCCGCTCCCACTCTTTTCCGCGATCTTTTTTGTAGTGGGCATTTTAATGATTATGCTCGGAATAAATGCTGAAATTCAAATGAGAACATATTATGAGTCACAGCATCGGGAAGCATACCTGATAAAAGAGAAAGTGAACTTTAATTAATGTTTAAAAAACTAATTAAACATATTTTGTTACCATGTGTGGGATAGCCGGTTTTTATGGACATGGTACGGAAGCTGACGGAAGAAAAATGATCGACCGGATTAAGTACCGGGGACCGGATCATCAGGAAGTCAGCAAAGTGAATGATGTATGCCTCGCGCATGCGCGGTTAAGTATCATCGATTTGTCTCAGGCCGCGAATCAGCCCATGTTTAACACCGACAAATCGTTGTGCATTATTTTTAACGGGGAAATTTATAATTACAAAACCCTTAAAGACGATCTTGTCAAAGAGGGGTTTAGCGACTTTCATACTTCATCCGATACTGAAGTATTGCTGATGTTATATAAAAAGTACGGAAAGGAAATGATGTCGTTTATAAACGGCATGTTTGTTTTTGCCATTCACGATATCAGAAAAAATGAATTGTTTATTGCCCGTGACAGAATGGGCAAGAAGCCGTTGTATTATTCACAGACAAATGATGCTTTTGTATTCGGTTCGGAACTGAAAGCCGTAACGGCGCATCCATCAGTAAAAACTGAAATTGATACCGACTCACTTAATCGCTATTTAACATTTGACTATGTGCCCGGGACGGACAGTATTATCCGGAACATACAAAAACTGGAGCCGGCATCATACCTGGTTGTTCAGAATGGCAGGATAACAGAGAATAAAAAATACTGGCAGCACGATTTTACTACTTCGGATATTTCCTTCGCTGATGCGGTGAGTCGATTTGATCATTTACTGGATGCGGCGACGAAGAGAAGACTGATGAGTGATGTGCCGTTGGGAATTTTTCTTAGTGGCGGACTTGACAGCTCGACTGTTGCCTATTACGCCCAAAAAAATTCATCACAGAGGATTAAAACGTTTTCAATTGGTTTTGAAGACCGTTCTTACGATGAACAGCAATATGCGGATGCGGTTGCCAAAAAACTGGGGACAGATCATCACTTGTCTGTGCTTACAGCGAGGGAGACTTTAAATCTGATTGATACAATTTATCCGAATGTGGATGAACCATTCGCAGACGCTTCATTAATACCGACATATTATCTCTCGAAATTTACCAGACAGAGTGTTACTGTATCATTGGGAGGAGACGGAAGTGACGAATTACTGGCAGGATATCCGACTTTTATTTCTGACAGGTACAAAGGCTTGTTCCGGCACTTACCGAAGCCTGTTCTCCGGGCGATGCTGAGTACACTCAACTTGTTTCCGGCCAGTGATAAAAACATTAGTCTGGATTTTAAGATCAGGCAGTTTCTGCGCGGATTCTTTTCGAAACCCGAACACATTCATCAATTATGGCTGGGAAGCTTTTTGCCCGGTGAAAAGAAGCAATTGTTAAAAGATGAAATTTACAATCAGCTTAACGACAAGAGTGGCCTTTCTCTTATTGATTTTCATTTTAAAGACTCACCGGCAAAAGATGACTTTCACCGGACGGCCTATTACTATTATAAGACTTACCTGCCGGATGATATTTTATTCAAGGTCGACCGCGCCAGTATGTATAATTCCCTGGAGGTACGTGCGCCGTTTCTGGATGTTGAAGTTGTTGAGTTTCTGAATTCCCTGCCCGAGTCGTTCAAGTATAAGGGGCAAAGCGGAAAGTACATTCTGAAAACGATGATGGAAGGGAAATTGCCGCATGACATCATTCACCGTCCGAAAAAGGGCTTTGGAATTCCTCTCTCCGACTGGATCAGGAAAGATTTAAGGAGAAAAATAGAAGCGACGCTGATGGAAAGCAATCCGTTCTTCAATGGCAAATATGTTACCCGTTTGCTTGAAGAACATCAGTCGGGCCGAAAAAACCACAGGAAGCAAATCTGGAATCTTTACGTTTTTCTGTATTGGTACAAAACCTGGCTAAAATAATATCAGAGCGATTTAATACGCAGAAGGTCATCGGGAGTATCGATGGCAACACTTTCGAGAGAAGTCACTTCGGCATGAATGCAAAAACCATTTTCGATCCAGCGCAGTTGCTCGAGTGACTCAGTGATTTCAAGATTGGTTTTGGCGAGTTTTGAAATTTCAAGAAGGGTTTTGGTCCGGTAACCGTAAATTCCGATATGTTTGTAATAGGTAGAATATTTAAGCCATTCCTGCTCCGGAAAATTCCGGTTATAAGGAATCGGCGAACGGCTGAAATAAATCGCTTCCTTTTTCTTGTTCAGAATTACTTTGACGTTGTTATGGTTGAAAAGCTCGCTGGTAGAATCAATTTTCTTGACGAGGGTCGAAATTTTGGTGTGTGAATTTTCGAAAGTTGAACATAACAAATCGATTTGTTCGGGATGAATGTAAGGTTCATCGCCCTGGATATTGATGACGGCATCCCAGCTGGCGGCGCCGATTTTTTCGATTATTTCGGCACAGCGATCAGTACCGCTTTGGTGGCGGGGGGAGGTAATAATGGCCTCTCCGCCAAATTCTTTTACATGGTTAAAAATGCGTTCGTCATCAGTGGCAATCAGCACCTGTGACAATCGTTGGGCTTTTTTACTTTGTTCGTATACACGCTGGATCATGGTTTTACCATTGATATCAGCAAGAGGTTTACCCGGGAAGCGGGTTGATCCAAAGCGGGCCGGAACGATTCCGATAATGTTCATCTATAGCTATATTGAGGGTTGTAAATGTAGGGAATAATTAAAAATTAATAATTATGAGGAATGAAAGTTATTACGCTTTGCCGGGTGGAATGGAGAATTACAAACGGCAAGTGCTGTCACACTCCATTCTGCACAAGTCATTCTTTAAATGAAATCTATCCTGTTCAATTATCGCTTTCGCCAATAAACCTATTTGTCGAATCATGTTTTTACCTATATTTCCACTTATACACCAAATCGTCATTAACAATTTTAAGATATATAAAATGAAAAATTTAATTACAAAAATTTTAACAGGCATTTTTATATTAATGCTGTTCAATAAATTTAATGCGAGCGGACAGATGGCAAGGGGTATTCCACATTTGTTTACTGAAACAATTGCAACACCTCCGGCATTCCCATCATTAGGAACTACTAATATTGTTGTATCGACAGCTCAAACGGATAACTGGGATACAATTATTGCTCCGGCTGGATTTTCGTTCACATTTGCAGGGATTACATATACTAAAATTGTACTTTCTACAAACGGATGGATTGCTTTGGCACCAGGGACCACAAACTATCCTATGCCGGCTGTATTGTCAAGTGCTCTTCCTTTAAACCTTCTAACTAACAATACTACAGGATTTCCCATTATAGCGCCGTTATGGGACGATCTCGTTACAATTTTAATTTCCTATAATATGTCCGCTGGTTCACTATGGGTTCGATATACTGTAAAATGGGATAAAACAAATGTGTCAGCAGCCAGTAGTCTGTTTTGGATTCAGCTCGACATGACCGATTTCAGTATTACCTTTCATTATGCGAATAATCCGTCATACATACCTTCTTCCCCATCGGCCTCTATTGGTATCACAGGCATATGCCCGGGTGATTTTTATTCCGTTCATTACAATGGCACCAGCACTTTTATTGATAGCATTTCGGAGGACACAACAATAGGCAGTATGGCACATCCTTTTAACCGGCAATTTAAGTTCACACCGGGTTCATGGTATGACAACTGTTCCGGTCCGATGAACCTGGCAACTGTTAATACGTTTATTCCCGTTCAATCAACAACAATTAATGCGACACCATCATTAACAGGAAACTGTGGCACGAGCGATGTGAAGGATGTGTGGTTTGAATTTTATAAACCGGTTGGGGTTTCGGGTATATCGATTGTGACGGCGCCGGATAGCTGCCGAAGTGTTAACGGCACTTCCGTTGAAGTTTATGATAATTGTTCCGGCACTCCGATTGGATGTGCAACCACCAGTTTAACTTTTCCGGACTTTGGCATGGTACAATTATTC
>CAZAON010000283.1:0-2701 GCA_964486655.1 uncultured Flavobacteriales bacterium | reverse complement strand
CCTTTGACCTGCCAGGATTTTTGGTCTTTTCCACTTAGGACATCGCGGAGTTTTTCTTTGGTAAACTGTCCGAATGCATTCATAGCAGTTGCCATAAACACCAGTATTAGGATTTTTTTCATGGTTGGGTTGTTGTGAGGTAAAGATCGGAATATCTTAGGAACGAAAGGACAAATGCCAATATTCTGACTTTCCGCAAATGAAAATATCTCTTAATCATACTTTCATCCGAAACAAAGGATGATGAAGGGACAGTAATTTCAAAAAGTGATAATAGTAGTATTGGATTTTCTGGTGTTTATTTGACTCTGAGTCTGTCTTATATTTTGCATGAATAGTTAGAAAAGTATTTTTTTATTAATTTGCTTTTCATTGTCGTTTCAACTACAGTTGATATAGTCAGGAACTCCACTCAAAATAAAAGATATCCTGCGTCATGAAAACTATTTTTACTCTGGTATTTGTTTCTATTCTATCAACGTTGTCCGGACAAAATCCGGCTGTTAACTGGTATTTTGGCTGGAATTCCGGAATAACCTTCACTACAAATCCTCCTTCATTGTTGTCAGGAGGCCAGACACATGTTTATGAAGGATGTTCCAGCATTTCCGATGCATTTGGAAACTTGCTTTTTTACTCTGAGGGGCAATCTGTCTGGGACAGGAATCATAATCTTATGCCGAATGGAACAGGATTATCAGGATCATTTTCTTCTACACAATCATGTCTCATTTTTCAGTCACCCGGTATCAGCACTGACTACTATATTTTTACTTCTCCGGAGGAATTATATCCGGATTCATTTGCATATTCTGTTGTGGATATGAATATGAATGGCGGCCTGGGCGACATCACAATTAAAAACGTTGGTTTATTGAGACCTTCGACTGAAAAACTTACGGCGGTTTATCATCACAATGCAAAGGATGTGTGGGTTATCGGACATAAGTCGGGGAGTGCCGACTTTTATGCCTGGCTTGTTAATTCGTCGGGAGTGGACACTGTTCCGGTTATTTCAACAACAGGAATTGTTTATAGCGGTAATTATATCGATGGTCAGGGGTATTTAAAAGTATCACCTTGCGGTAATAAAATTGCTGCCGCGACAACGAAGAATGGTTCACTTGAACTTTTCGACTTTGATGATTCTACAGGGATAATTTCTAATCCGGTTTTATTAGGAACCTGGCCGGGTGCCGGAATGTACGGCCCTTATGGAGTTGAGTTTTCACCTGATAATTCAAAATTATATACATTTATTTACAGTCCGCCCATTATCATTCAATATGATTTACTGGCCGGTAATACCGCTTCAATAATTGCATCGGCCGATACCATTGCAGTTCTTTCCGGAACGTGGGGCGGAGCCTTGCAACTGGGCCCCGATAGTAAAATTTATTTTGCAAGACATTTGTCATCGAATATTGGTTGCATTCATTTGCCAAACCAGCAGGGGTCATCGTGTAACCTTGTTGACAGTATTCTTTCGATCAGTCCTTCTCCTGGGCGGCCCGGACTTCCGAATTTTCTCACCTCTTATTTCTGTTCGTTAAGTGTAAACATTACTGATCTTGATGTTAATTCCGATCCGGTTAATATCTATCCTAATCCGGCAACCGATCATTTGAATGTTGTGATTAACCAACAGTATCATGCTTGCCGGAAAATTGAAGTGATCGATATGTATGGTCGCCTGAAGTTTTCATTGTCAGTTAACCAAACCGATACTGAAATTATTGAAAGCATAACCGTAGACGGATTTCAAAAAGGTGTTTATATGCTGAGATTGGTATTCGATAAAAAAGATGTTACAAGAAAGTTTATTGTTGATTAGTTAGTGTTTCTATAATTCCGGCAATGAATGGCAGAATTTTGTAAAAATTATCCGGCTCAATATGATTAAATTTATCAATTAAAAAATGATTTAATCAATTTCAATTTTGTATCGTCAATGAACCATTCACGAAGACCTTCATCTAACAATCCTTCTTGCTTATATTTATTAATTTTGAATACCCCAGGATTTAATTCATTTATTTTACTAATCAAAAATTTGCTCTCTTTACTCAATAACTCACCCTTCGCAACATCGACTAAATTGACTTCAAGTACATTAGTGAAAAATAAACATACATCATATAAATGATCTTGTTTTGTTAATTGATTAATAACATTACACCAATTTTTATTATCAAATTTAACCCATAAATCTTTATTGAATAACAAAAACCCTTCTGCAAATGATTCTCCAAATTTGAATGTCTCAGCAACAATTTTCTCACTTTCAGAAATGCTTAAATCATAAACTGAAATTCGAATTTCTTTTGTTCGAAACCCAATTGTTTCATTGTAAATAGCTAAAATATCAATCATTTCCTTCCAAGATTTGCTTCAGGCGTTGCATCATTTATAAGACCTGTTTCTTTTAATGCTTTTTTCTAATTTACAAATCCTTCAATATCTGAAGAAGAGTGTCCGGAATTATTTTCATAATAAGAGATTTTAGCCCGTTGAGACGTACTTTTCAAACCTCCATTCAAATATACTAAAAGCTGTGATACTCCGACAGACAATTCCGCCAAATGGCTGATTGTTTTTGAGTCATGCGATATTAATCCACCGATCCCAAAAGTAGAAGGCAATGCTCTTTGTGTTTGAATTCTGCAAAACTAATTCAACGACAGCAATACCCAATTGCTAA
>CAZAON010000282.1:0-8686 GCA_964486655.1 uncultured Flavobacteriales bacterium | reverse complement strand
ACAAATCCTTTTAACTGCTATTATTGTTATACTGACGCTGACAGGATATATTTCAGCGTATCATAAAGAAGAATTTCCGGCATCATGGTTTCAGTCAATTAATCCGCTTGCGATTATTATTCTCGCTCCTGTCTTTACAATGCTGTGGGGAAAACTTGCAAAAGTTAACATGGAGCCATCTTCACCATTGAAAATGGCCCTGGGACTTGGCTTGGTAGCATTAGGATATGTAATCATCGCATTTGCAGTACACGGAATAGATCCTTCAACCAAGATCGCCATGTTCTGGCTTTTCGCGCTTTATATTGTTCATACGATGGGAGAGCTTTGTCTTTCACCGATCGGACTTAGTATGGTGAGTAAACTAGCTCCAATACGATTATCATCGCTTATGATGGGAACCTGGTTTTTAGCGAATGCAGTTGCCAATAAGTTTGCCGGTACTTTAAGTGCCTTAATTCCGCCGGGGGCCGGTGAATCACCCGCAGAGGCCGGAGCAAAAATCCCAAGTTTCCTGGGCATTGAAATCTCAAACTTATTTATCTTCTTCTGTGTGTTTATCGTGTTAAGCGGTACAGCGGCACTTATTCTGATTGGCCTTTACCGTAAACTGATTAAAATGATGCATGGCGTAAACTAATCCGGGCCTGAATAAAAATTCAAAATAAAATTTCTTTTTGGCAGAAAAAGGCTATTTTTGCGGCCCTGTCGTGAAAACGGCATAGATGGTGATTGTAGCTCAGTCGGTTAGAGCGCTAGATTGTGGATCTAGAGGTCGCGGGTTCGAGCCCCGTCTTTCACCCTCTTTTTCAAACTTCCCCTGTTAACATTCCGGAACTCTTTCTTTGGCTCAGCTAAAGCAATCTTCAATTGTCATTATTCAATCTTCAATTTCCTCCCTTACCTTTGAGGTAATAAATGAGTGAACAGAACATTTTATTAAAAGTCGAAGGAATGGACTGCGCGAATTGCGCACAAACCATTACAAGGACTCTTTCCAAAGAAGGATTGAAAGACGTCTACGTCGACTTTATTTCAGGTGAAGTAACGTTTGATGAGGTTGACGCCGGAACTGTCTCAAATGCCATAAATTCAATTAACAGGCTGGGATATTCCGTCAGAAGCCGGTCAGATATTAAAGATCGTGTTGAAGAAGGTTTACCCGCTCATGCCGAAAGTTCCGGTTGGAAATTTTATGTTTCTCTTGCTTTCACCCTGCCCCTCATCCTTCATATGGTCTTACCGTTTGCTTTTTTACACAATCCGGTTGTCCAGTTAACCCTTGCCTTGCCGGTAATGATTATTGGTTTCAATCATTTTGGAAAAAGCGCTTTTTATTCTGTTCGTGCCGGAAGTGCGAACATGGATGTGCTCATCTTTATTGGTTCTTCTGCAGCTTTTATTTACAGCCTGACCGGTTTAGCGTTATATTATGGAACACCTCAGGCTGAAAAGTATTTGTTTTTTGAAACAGCTGCTTCTATCATAACATTGGTTTTGCTGGGCGGATTAATTGAATTAAGATCAGTAAGGCAAACAACCAGTTCAATAGCACAGCTTGGAAAACTTCAGCCCCAGTTTGCAAGGAAAATAACGGTTTCGAATGGCAAGGAGGAAATCCATGAATGTCCTGTAAATGAAATTATTCCCGGCGACCGTGTTTCTGTAGTCAGCGGAGACAGGATTCCGGCCGACGGAATTATTATCCGTGGTCAGATTGTTGTCGACGAATCAATGCTTACCGGCGAAAGCATTCCTCTCTCAAAAATATCAGATGACACAGTTACAGGCGGAACATTTGTCCAACAGGGTAATGCTGTTTTTCTCGTAAAGAGTTCCGGTTCCGATATGGTTCTTTCGCAAATCATAGAGATCGTCAAGAAAGCACAGCACTCAAAACCACAGATACAAAAACTTGGAGACAGGATCAGCGCAATTTTTGTTCCCGTAGTATTGGCAATTTCGGCTTTAACTTTTTTAATCAGCTATTTCTTTATACATATTGCTTTGTCGGATGCGATCATGAACAGTATTGCTGTATTGGTTATTTCCTGCCCGTGCGCGATGGGACTAGCGACACCCACTGCCGTGATGGTAGGACTTGGGAGAGCGGCCCGTATGGGGATTTTGATTAAGGGCGGATCGACCATCGAGCAATTAGCGGGTGTAAAAACCATTGTGTTCGATAAGACAGGAACATTAACTACGGGGAACTTCAAAATAAAAAACATACAGGCGATCAATTTCGATTCGAATGAACTAAAATCGCTGCTTTATTCAGTTGAACAACATTCATCTCATCCTTTGGCGAAAGCAATCGCGAAAGAACTGAAAGGTTCGGAGGTGGCGGGATATGAATGGACAACAATATCAGAAGATAAAGGTGTTGGTATTAATGCTACCGATAAAAATGGTGATTTGTACAGTGTTGGTTCTTTTAAAATGGTACAGCATTTTTCAAAAGACCTTAATCATGATGTGTATGTTTTAAAAAATAATTTGCTGATTGGATTTGTTGATCTTGAAGATGAAATTAAAAACGGCGTATCGGAAGTTATCGGCAAATTAAAAACAGCCGGGTACAGAATTGTCCTTCTTAGTGGTGACCGGAAGATTAAGTGTGAAAACGTAGCAGGTAAAACCGGAATAACTGAATTGTACTTCGAAAAAATGCCGGCTGAAAAACTTGACATTCTCGATAAGCTGGCAAAGGAAGGCCCGGTCGCAATGGTTGGCGACGGAATCAATGATGCTCCTGCCCTGTCTAAGGCAGATGTTGGAATATCTTTAAGCAATGCAAGTGATATTGCAATTCAATCGGCTCAGATAATTTTACTGACAAAAGATGATTTCGACATTTTGCTGAAAGCATTGAGAATCGGAAAACTTACATTTCAGACAATAAAGCAAAATCTGTTCTGGGCATTCTTTTATAATGTCATTGCCATTCCGGTAGCCGCGGCAGGATTGCTTAGTCCGGCTGTTGCAGCCCTGTCAATGGCCTTTTCCGATGTAATCGTAATAGGAAATTCATTACGCCTTCGAACAAAAAAAATAAGTTAACAAGTTCCGTCTCATAATGATTTTCTATATTCCGACCTGTGAATAATATCTGGCTTTTTCCAAAATGGTATCCGAATAAAGAAGATCCTCAATTAGGGGTCTTTATTCAGAAACATGCGCGGGCGATTGCACGGAAGAATAACATCTCGGTTTTGTATATTCATTCTGTTTCAAATACAGATAAGAAATATGAAATCGTATTTCAGAAAACTGAAAATGTTCAGGAAATAATTATCTATTTCCGGAAAGACCGTAGTGCATTCAGGTCACTTGTAAACTTCATTCGTTATATAAAATCTGTCAGCAACGGAATAAAAATTTTGAAAGAGAAATCGCCGAAGCCCGATGTAGTTCATGCGTACATCTTGCTACGCACCGGTTTTATTGCGAAATATATTTCCATGAAGTACAAAATTCCCTATGTAGTTTCGGAACAATGGTCGGGATATGTGACAGGCAGATTTGAGAGAAAACCGGCACTTTGGAAATTACTTTCTAAAAACATTGTTAAAAATGCTGCGGCACTGACTGTTGTTTCTCGATTTTTAGCCGGAGGAATGAAGAAGGCGGGATTAACAAATAAGAATTTATTCATTACACCGAATTGTATTGAAACCATTCGTACAGAAACAACAATGACTACGCATCAATCGGTATATGTATTATTAGTTGCGGATCTGGTAGATGAGATTAAGAATATCAGCGGCGTAATCAGGATGATCAGTACTCTCGAAGAAATAAATAATTTCGAACTACATATAATCGGACACGGTAAGGATGAAAAAATGTTAAAGAAATTGGTTGAAGATTTAAGTATTGGAGGGAAGGTTTTTTTTGAAGGTTTAAAAACAAATACTGAAGTGTATCATTATCTGCAAAAATGTGATTTCCTTGTGATGAACAGCAGATATGAGACTTTTTCGCTCATATGCGCGGAGGCAATGAGTTGCGGAAAGCCTGTTCTTGCTACACGATGTGGCGGACCCGATGAATTTGTTACGCCGTTAACCGGACTGCTTATAGATCCTGATGATAGTGAAGCATTAAGAAATTCTTTTAATTATATGCTTACAAATTTCGGTTCATTTGATAAGCAAAAAATCATCAATTTCGCACATCAATTATTCTCTCCTGAGAGATCATCGGAAGAATTCGACAAGGTGTATCAAACAGCGCTTAGAGGCGGTAAATGAAGGATATCCACCTGTCGGATAATGATGTGACAGATTAATGACTGAAACAGCCATTTTTCGAACCAAATTACTCATTCTTTTATTTGTAAAAGCGATTCATTTATCTAAATTTGAACCCTCATATATGTGCTACATATACTAACCTAAATCAAAACAATAAAATGAAAAAAGTTTTACTACTCTGTACATCCATTGCGTTGAGCATTTGCGTGATGGCTCAGAATGAATCTTATCCGAAAGGCTTCAAGAAGGCTGTCGTTCCATCAAGCATGAAGAGAACGGATATCAAAGTTCCGATTCGTCGTGATGCTGTTGACAATGGAGAAGCAATCCAGGGCACTCCTGAAGTTGCAATTCCATTGCGTGTTGCCCCTACCATGGTAAACGCAATGAATGATGTTACTACTATTGTCGGAACAACAAAGTATGATTTGCAAACTAACAATTCGGTAAGTAACCGTATTGTATGGAATGCTGATGGTTCTATTTCCACAGCATGGACGTTTTCTCCTGATGCAAACACCACTGCAAATCCGCCTTATCCTTTCCGCGGAACCGGTTATAACTATTTCGACGGAACAAATTGGTTATTTGCATTTCCTAACCTGCCAACAGCGAGAACAGAAAGTACCCGTACCGGATTTACAAATATTGTTGTAACAGCTTCGGGCAAGGAAATGACGATTGCTCACCAGGCTGTAACCGGTCAGACATTTAACAGAATTCTGGTAAATCACCGTCCTGTAAAAGGAACCGGTTCATGGACACCACAAATTCCGTGGGGTTCAGCCGGTTTTGACACATGGGCTAAAGCATGTGGTAATGTTACCGGAGAATATGTTTACGTTATCTGGCATGGTAGCGGTGCTCCTGCAACAACAACTAGTCCGGCTAACATCGTAAACGGTCAAAACGGCCCTCTTGTATTTGGCCGTTCAAGTGATGGTGGCGATAACTGGGATGCAGCAAAATTCTTCGATGAACTAGATTCGACAATGTATTGTGGTTTTGGCGGCGATAGCTACGGAATTGATGCAAAAGATAATATTGTTGCTATCACAGTTGGCGATACCTATACCGATATCGTCCTTTTGAAATCTACAGATTATGGTAATTCATGGACTAAAACTATTGTCTACAAACATCCGATTCCAAGATATGGCTGTACAGACAGAAGTACGCGTTATATGTATAATGATACTATTGTTGATACCATCCGTTCTAATGCAGGAGATTCTAAAGTCATTATTGATAATAATGGAATGTGCCATGTTGCATGGTCTGAGCTAGATTATCATGATGGAGATTCAACAGATGAATTCTACAATCCGCATTTCGGAGTAGACAATCTATTGTATTGGAATGAGTCAATGGGTCCAGACACAACTACAGTTTGGGATACGCTTACCTATGGTCACGGAACTTACGTAGCAGTTGCTGCAGCTGAAGATTTTAGTGGCAATGGTCAAATTGATGTTCCGTCAGATACTTTTACCACTTGCACACCTAACCTACCATGGGGTCAATATCAGACCGGAATAACAGGAATGCCTTCGTTCGGTATAGATCAGGCCGGTACTATTTATCTTACCTATCAGACAATTAACGAACTTGCCGACACCACTACATGGCATATGTCTCACCGCCATCTTTATATGATCGCGATGCAAAATCAGCCGGGTATTGGTTATGATCCTGGTACTTTCAGTGTTCCTTATAACATTATCCCAAGTACTGCTCAAGGTGGTGATGGAGAAAACGAAGAGTGTGTTTTCGGAACGATTGCAAGAAGAGTTGATAATACATTAGGAAAAGCTATTGTACTTTACCAGCAAGATCAGGTGCCTGGCCATTCATTGGCGACAGCAAATACTTGTGAGCAAATTAAGAACCTGAATCAGATCAACTATATGAGAATTTGTGAAGTTGATATAACTAACCTGCATGTTGGTGTTAGCGATAATTTGACATTAAACGATGTTCAAATTGGTCAGAACTACCCTAACCCTGCAGGAGATCAGACAAACATCAATGTTTCATTGAGAAAAGCAGCCGATGTGAAAATTGAAGTAGCTGATCTTTTAGGAAAAGTTGTTTATAGCGAAAACAAAGGTAAATTGAACCAGGGTTCACACACTATTACGCTAAATACAGCTTCTTACGCTAAAGGAGTTTATACTTATACAGTATCAACGGGTGACTTCAAAACTACCCGTAAGATGATTATCAAATAATATTTTATTATTCAATAAAAAAAGGCTGTCCGCTAAAGCGGACAGCCTTTTTTGTTTCTTCTTTTTAAACCAGGTTAAAAAAGTCCTTTACACCCGGAGTACGTTCGCAGGTAAAACCTTCCGCATAATGAAAGCCGGCCTGGCGTCCTGTCTCTATACTGCGACCTTCAATAAACTTTAAAAATTCCATACTGGAAATTGGCGTAACGGGCTCTATTGAATCCGGATCGTAAAACTGAGATTTAAAAGCAAGTATGGCCTCCATTTTCTTTTCCCAGACAGCGGAAACATCTATAACAATGTCGGGTTTTATGTACCTGTCCTGTATGTAATGATAATGAGCCTTTATCCTCCATGATTCCTGCAATTGACCGGCTAACGTCGTACTCACCTTTTTAAGACCGGCCAGAAACACCCCATTCGTTATTAATGCTGCTGCCCTTCCATGGTCGGGATGCCTGTCAGATATCGCATTGGAAATTACAATTTTAGGCCTGTATTTCCTGATAACTGAAGCAATGGATAATTGATGAGCCTTATCGTTCTGAAAAAAACCGTCTTCCATTTCAAGATTTTCACGTACATGAATACCCAGAATTTCGGATGATTTATTGGCCTCCTCCATCCTGGTAGCGGCCGTTCCCCTTGAACCAAGTTCCCCCCGGGTCAAATCTACTATTCCGCACTTATAACCTTTATTCAGATGAACCAGCAAAGTTCCAGCGGCACATAATTCAACATCATCAGGATGAGCACCAAAAGCAAGTATGTCCAGTTTCACATTTTTAGTTTTTAATCCCCGCTCCAAAATCCAAATTTTTGAATTTCTTATGACAAGGATGCTTGTTAATGGCCACAAATTAATAGTAATTTGCTGAAACAAATCCGGTATACTCTGAATTATGCCATCATTATTTAAACATAAAAATAGTTCAGGATACTAACCGGGCGGTATAACCCGATTCAGCGGGTCTTGAGAAATAATTGAATACTCAACTGAATATTGTAAAGTAAAACGATGCGTCAGATCAGGATACTTATTGAAAAGGAACTCATGCTGGAATGGAGACAGAAGTACGCATTCAACGGGCTTTTACTTTACGTCGGTGCAACGGTTTTCGTCTGTTACCTTTCATTCAGACAAATCACCGAAATACCGGTCTGGAACGCGCTGTTCTGGATCATACAGTTGTTTGCCGCCGTAAATGCTCTGGCGAAAAGTTTTCTCCAGGAGTCACGCGGGAGATCGCTGTATTATTATACAGTCGCTCATCCCCAACACATTATTCTTTCAAAAATCATCTACAATTTTTTTCTTATGTTCCTGTTGTCACTTTTCAATCTGCTTTTTTATTCATGGCTGATTGGAAATCCGGCGGCTAATCTACCGATGTTTATATTCGTAATGATTCTCGGAAGCCTTGGTTTATCTTCGGTACTCTGCATGATCTCTGCCATTTCATCACGGGCAGGGAACAGTGCCGGACTTATGCCAATATTAAGTTTCCCTGTATTGTTGCCGTTACTTATGACTACCATACGTTTATCCAAAAATGCAATTGATGGATTAGCCTGGTCAGTGAGTCAGCCCCTTATTATCATTCTAATTTCATTGAACATTTTAATAATTGCTATGGGATATTTACTCTTTCCTTATCTTTGGAAAGAATGATTTCAGGTAAAAACAAATCATTAATTTCTCCTCATTTTTGATGAACGCAAATCAAGATTCCAAAACGACTTTCTATAGTTTACAATGGTGGAAATGGCTTTGTATTGTATTGTTATTTTATACCGTTATAGAAGGATTTTTAATTCCGGTACCACCACTAGCTATTTTACATGAAACGATCCGCAATCTTTTTTTTCATGTAACAATGTGGTTTGCCATGCTTATAATGATGAGCACATCTCTGATATATGGAATCAGGTATCTGAAAACCAATAATCCCGACTTCGATTTAAAATCGGAGCAAAGCGCAAAGACAGGGATCTTTCTCGGAATTTTAGGCATAATCACCGGAAGCATCTGGGCAAAATATACCTGGGGTGCATGGTGGGTAAATGATGCCAAACTGAATGGCGCCGCAGCGGCATTACTGGTTTATTTCGCATATCTCGTATTGCGAGGATCGGTAGATGATGAATCACGGAGAGCACGTATTGCTGCCGTGTACGGAATATTTGCTTTCACTA
>CAZAON010000281.1:0-1980 GCA_964486655.1 uncultured Flavobacteriales bacterium | reverse complement strand
TTGTGCCACAATGAATGTGTCCACGTGCTCGCTTAATCCATAGGCAAGCTTTTGAATCCGCGCAGTGACCTTGTCGAATTTCACCGGCTCTTTTCTGCCATCGCGTTTAGTAACGTACATGTTTTTAAAAGTATTAAGTGGTTAGTATTAAGTATTAAGACCCAAAGCCCAATGACTTCTTTAAGCTAAATAGCATATTTTTTATTTCTGTCACTTTTTTTCAATGTCAGCAACTTCATTGTTCGTTATAAAGTTAAGCCTGCCTGAAATAATAGCTTGTGTTTCAAGTTCATTTATTGATCCTTCAGCAATACCAAGAAAGTTAATAAACTCTCCGTCCGTATTTCTCCCGGTGCCTTCAGAAATATTGGAGGGAACCGAAACTCCGCTTCTCCGCATCTGAGAAATCATTCCATACGTTTCTTCAGAGGGAAAATTTTTGGTGAGTTTATAAACATCAATTGAAAGGTCTATTGATTTTTGCCAAACTTTTAATTCTTTAAATCTGTGCATTGTAAGTAAGTATTAAGTGGTTAGGATTAGTACAGGCAAGTTTTGATTTATTCTTATGTCTTTAACACTGGACATAAGATTTCACTTTATCCTGTACTTAATTCTTTATACTTAATACTTCATGCTCTGTACTTTCTTATTAAAAATCTTCGTCCATTTTAAAGACGTTCTCTTCCTTCGATTGTCCTACGCCCTGTTTTTTGTATTCACTTACTCTCTTTTCAAAGAAGTTCGTTTTTCCCTGAAGAGAAATCAGTTCCATGAAGTCAAACGGATTAGCTGAATTGTAATGTTTAGGAAGTCCCAAAGAGCCCAGCAAGCGGTCGGCAACAAATTCGATGTACTGGCACATCATTTTCGAATTCATTCCGATCAATGAGACCGGTAATGAGGAAGTGACAAATTCATGCTCATAAGTTACTGCATCTGTAATAATGGCAAGAACTTCTTCAGGGTTTAATTTCGTTTCAAGCATGCTGTATAACAAGCATGCAAAGTCACAATGCATACCTTCATCACGTGAGATGAACTCATTGGAAGTGCTGAGACCCGGCATCAAACCACGTTTTTTCAGCCAGAAGATAGAGCAGAAGCTGCCGCTGAAGAAAATGCCTTCAACTGCTGCAAAAGCAATCAGTCGCTCGGCAAAAGATCCGTTCTGAATCCAGCGCAATGCCCATTCTGCTTTCTTTTTAACGCATGGAACCGTTTCGATGGCATTGAAGAGGTATTTCTTCTCCGCGCTGTCTTTAATATAAGTATCGATCAGCAGGGAGTACATTTCAGAGTGGATGTTCTCCATCATGATCTGGAATCCGTAAAAGCAACGGGCTTCCGGAATCTGAACCTCACTCATGAAATTTACTGCCAGATTTTCATTTACGATGCCATCGCTTGCTGCAAAGAAGGCAAGGATGTGTTTTACAAAATGCTTTTCATCGGCGCTCAGTCGCTCCCAGTCCTTCATATCGGCGTGCAAATCCACTTCTTCTGCTGTCCAGAAACTGGCCTCATGGCGCTTGTACATTTCCCAGACTTTAGGATACTTAATAGGTAATAGAACGAACCGTTCTTTGTTTTCTTCTAATAATACTTCAGCCATGTTTTTCGTTTTTTAAGTTGAGTTTGGTATTTTATATTAAGTATGTTTTTTTAAAATTTAGGGGAGACAATTCCCTGCTCCCGTATTCGAAAGTTTTTTAAACCTTACCCTGCGCGAGAAATCTTTTTCTCTTTACTGTTTATGAAATTTTCGGGATGAACTCTTCCCGATTGATGAGGTCAAATATTCATTTCTAAAATTCGCTATGCAAGAATTATCTGAAATTTTTTCCAACAATTGTAAACCGACATGTGTTGACAAATAGAAATGAACCATAAAACCCTTACAGGACAAGGCCTTTGGCGCTTATGAACAAAATGTGTTCAAAAGTTCGTTTGCAAAATTTGATTGGTTTACGTAGGAAG
>CAZAON010000280.1:0-12670 GCA_964486655.1 uncultured Flavobacteriales bacterium | reverse complement strand
ATAATACCTAACACAGTAGGGACATATTGCAATGCGTCCCTACTGTGTTAGGTATTATTTTAATGAACGTGACCATGCGAAATTTCTTCCGCTGTTGCCTCACGAACTCCTACTACTTTTCCTGAAAAATGTAATTCATGTCCGGCAAGAGGGTGATTAAAATCCATTTGAACTGTTTCTTCATCGTAACCCATTACAGTGCCATTCAGAACGTTTCCTTCCTGATCTCTCAGAGGTAAGACATTACCAACTTTTAAAAGATTAAAATCAACGACGCCATCCATTTTAAAAATGTCGATCGGTAGTTTGATAATTGCAGTAGCGTCTTTATCGCCATAAGCG
This sequence comes from uncultured Flavobacteriales bacterium, assembly GCA_964486655.1. Classification (GTDB taxonomy): domain Bacteria; phylum Bacteroidota; class Bacteroidia; order AKYH767-A; family 2013-40CM-41-45; genus JADKIH01. The sequence continues at coordinate 12,328 of CAZAON010000280.1, read as the reverse complement.
TCGGCCGACTGAATAGTGAAAGTGAAGTTATCACCTGTTGTTTTCCCTTCGAGGCCTTTTTCAAATCCGGGAATCATCATTCCTGCTCCGAAAATAAAACTTAGCGGATGATTTGTATCAGCAGTTTCAACATGCTTTTTATCATTACCGGGAAGGTTTGAAGACAGATCATATGTCACTGTCACGACTTTGTTTGCTGTAATTTGCATCAATAATATTTTTCTGTAAAGATAATAGTTATTGAAGATTGAAAATTGAAAATTGAAGATTGAGGCTGAGCACTTATAAATGAAATCAAGACAATAGGCACGTTGAGCTTACTTTTTGTTGAATTTTGTTTGAAAATCGCGAATTAAAGGCACCGCAAAATTCATTCTTTAGCTTACTTTAGCGAAGTGTCGAAAATAATTTAGGCGGTTTACGCCATTAACCCGAATCCCACAACGTATTCTTAGACACTTCAAGAACTAGCAGCCCAACCCGAAACCCGAAACCCGAAACTCTTCCCTCGACACCATAAGAACCTGCATCCCCCAACCCGAAACCCAAAACCCGAAACGAATTCTTCGACATCCTGAGAACTAGCATCCCCCAACCCGAAACGTATTCTTCGACACCCTAAGAACCTGCACCACTGGACTCCCTCACCCACACCGTACTAGGCGCCTGCATAGGCGAGGCCATTGCCGGCAAGAAGCTTGGCAAGCAGGCTATGCTTTGGGGTGCGGTGGCGAATAATATTCCGGATATAGATGTTGTGACATCTTTATGGATGAGCCAGGTTGATTCATTGCTGGCTCATCGCGGATTTACACATTCATTTGTTTTTTGCCTGTTGTTTCCGATCATACTTTCCTGGCTTTTCAAAAAATGGCACAGGAATAAACAGATGAGTTTTACGGACTGGTATATTTTATTTGCCAGCGGAACCATAATACATATTCTCATTGACGCATTGACGTGTTACGGAACGGGATGGTTTGAACCGTTCAATCATGCGAGGGTAACATTCAATGTTCTTTTTGTAGCTGATCCTTTTTATACGCTTCCGTTGCTCATCAGCTTCTTCGTTCTGGTCGCAGTTCATACGAAACATAAAACCAGAAAGATGTGGATCAGGTTCGGACTTATTTCAAGCAGCATTTACATCCTTTTTGCCTTTTCAAATAAGTTGACGATTGATAATAAACTGACAGCGGAATTAAATCATCAGCATATAAAATACAGTGACTACTTCTCTACTCCGACACCGTTGAATAATTTACTCTGGATGCTGGTAGCGAAATCGGACAGCGGATACTACATCGGCTATCGATCTGTTTTCGACAAATCTCAAAAAGTGGATTTTCATTATCGTCCGCAAAACGAATTTTTGCTAGACTCACTCCCTCCCGACCGTGATCTTGTAAATCTGAAACGGTTTGCAAAAAATTTTTATACAGTTGACAAACGAAACGATTCCTTATTCCTGAGTGACATTCGTTTCGGCTCTGTTCTTGGCTGGGATAATCCTGAAGCTGATTTTGTCTTTCGTTATTGTCTCAACAAAAACGCGAACAACGATCTCGTGATTCAGAAAGGAAGATTTAAGACTTCGGGGAAGGAATCGGTGGGGTCGCTGGTGAGGAGAATAAAGGGAAATAAAATTGAAGATTGAAGATTGAAGATTGGCTCTCCAACTAATTGCAAAAATTTAGATAGTTAATTCTTAATTCAATCTTAATTTTTTTCCAATAACTATCGGTACTTCATTTTTCAATCTTCATTTTTCATTCTTCATTTTCTAAAGTTCGCCCGCCTGCGCAATCAGCTCCGCAATATCCATCACCTTCACTTCGCCTTCTTTATTAAAATTCTTTACTCCGTCTGTTATCATTGTCATACAGAACGGACAGCCGAGTGCGATGTAATCGGGTTTCAGGGCAAGGGCTTCTTCGGTGCGTTCGATATTGATGTCTTTCTTCCCGTTCTCAGGCTCCTTAAACATTTGCGCGCCGCCTGCACCACAGCATAAACCATTCTGACGCGAACGTTTCATTTCAACGAATGCTGAATCAAGCTTGGAAATAACTTCACGCGGCGCTTCGTAAACATCATTACCACGGCCGAGGTAACATGGATCGTGATAAGTAATTCGCTTACCCTTGAATTCTCCGCCTGTGATTTTCAGTCTGCCTTCATCGAGCAATGACTGTATCATTTGAGAGTGATGGATGACTTCGTAATGACCCCCGAAATCGGGGTACTCATTCTTCAGTGTATTGAAACAATGCGGACAGGCTGTGACGATTTTTTTAACACCATAACCATTCAGCACTTCGATGTTGGTGCGTGCCTGCATTTGAAAAAGAAATTCATTACCGGCTCTGCGTGCGGGATCACCGTTGCAGCTTTCTTCTGTTCCTAAAATGGCGAACTTCACTCCGCAGTGATTCAGAATCTTCGCAACAGCTCTTGTGATCTTTTGCGCGCGTTCGTCGAAACTGCCCGCACAACCCACCCAGAAAAGAATTTCGGGTGATTCGTTACGTGCGGCATAATCAGCCAGTGTTTCTATTTTCATAGCGTTATTTTCAATTGGTCCAGTTGGCACGATCTGCCTGTGCGAATTGCCATGGAGCGCCGTTGTTTTCTACTTTCGTAAACATCGTTGCCAGTTCGCCCGGTATTTTGCTTTCTTCCATCACCAGGAAACGACGCATGTCGATGATGATGCTGAGCGGATCAATATTGACCGGACAAGCCTGTACGCAAGCCATGCAACTCGTGCATGCCCAGAGTTCTTCTTCGCTGATATAACTGAAGAGCGATTTTTCGTCGGCAAAATCTTTTCCCGACTTATCTATTCCTCTTCCCACTTCTTCGAGTCTGTCACGCGTATCCATCATGATCTTTCGCGGTGAAAGCAGCTTACCCGTTTGGTTGGCCGGACATTCGGATGTACATCTTCCGCATTCAGTACAGGAGTATGCATCCATCAGTTGCTTCCAGGTAAGATCACGAACGTCTCTTGCACCGAATCGCTGCGGAACACCTTCCGGCGCAGGAGTAACTGCCGCATTCGGATCAAGCATTAATGCGACCTCGCGTGAAACATTCTGCTGCTCGTCAATTTTACTCTTCTTCGACAGTTTAGAATAATAGGTATTCGGGAATGCGAGAAGAATGTGAAAGTGCTTTGAATAAGGCAGGTAATTCATGAATGCCAAAATGCCGATGATGTGAAACCACCAGCACACTCGTTCAATCATCATGAGAGATTCTGACGACATTCCGGCAAAAGAAGCACTGAACATTGAACTCACCGGAAACGATCCGGCCATTACATAATGACCAAATTCTCTTTGTTGTAAAATCATATCGGCCGCATTCATGGTGAGAAATGCAGTCATCAATAAAATTTCGGTAATGAGAATGAGATTTGCATCTGTGCGCGGCCAATTATTTAATTCAGGCATATTCAGCCTGCGCAGCTTCATCACATTTCTGCGAATGAGAAATATCACGCAGGAAACAAGAACAAGTATGGCTAAAATTTCGAACGAACCGATGAGTACATCATACAATGTGCCCGCAAAAGAGAAAACACGATGGGTTCCCGCTACTCCGTCGATTAATATTTCTAAAACTTCGATGTTTATGATTACGAATCCGGCATAGACGAAGATGTGTAAAATTCCGGCGACCGGACGGGCAACCATTTTCGACTGACCCAATGCAACTCGTGCCATAGTCATCCATCGTTCGGAAGAATTGTCGGAGCGGTCTACATCACGTCCAAGCAGGATATTTCGTCTGACGAAAATGATATTTTTGGAAAACCAGTAAACTGCAACTGCGAGAAGGATAAAAAAAATAATCTGTGCTGCCATCAAAATCTATTTGATTACAAGTTTACAAAAGCAATCGCTTCGTTCGCTATCATTCAACCTTCTTTTTTCCACCGCCAATAGAGATCAGTGAAAAGCGGACATAATGAGACGGGTTCTGGCGTAAGTCTTTCAATAACAAATCAAGGTCGTGCGCAGTCGAATTCAGATTATGATACAGGCTGTCATTATTCGCAAGCTGTCCGAGTGTGCCATCTCCCTTATTTATTTTCTCCATCAACTGAGCCGTCTGTTCCAAAGTCCGTCTTGTATTCTCCATAGTTTCAGCAATTCTGGCCTTCGCAAGCGTATCGGAAATCGCGGAGAAGTTATTTATGGCATGAGTGATTTGCTCATTATTGTTTTTGAGATTCGCTGTGATTGACTCAAGATTGGTAAAAATAGAGCGCAACCTTCCCTGACCTGCAAGAGCTGTATCAAGTTCGCCTGTGATATTCTGAATGGAGATCAGTGATCGTGAAATACTTTCGAAAGACTGTTTGAGATTGGCCTTGGTTTGCTGATTAAAGACTTCGCGAAAAGTCGTCAATATCGAATCCATGGATGAAAGCAAATCTTCCGCTTTCGCTTTTATGGGAGCCACCTGTGCATTAACCTGCTCGGCCAGTCCCATTTGAACAGATGAAAAAAGTGTGTCCTTATCCTGCAGTTCTTCCTTTGCATTTCCCAACATGAGACGAATTCCTTTCGAACCCAATAGGTCGGTACTGAAAATTTCAGCAGTAGAATTTTTCGGAATAAGAACCTTACTTGAAATATTCATCGCAACAATAATCCTCCCGCTTCTATCGTCCATCAACTTCAATCCGTTTATGCGACCGATCTTTAGTCCATTCACCATCACAGGGTTAGAAGCCGCAAGACCCTCTACCTGATTATATACTGCAAAAATGGTTTTATCGCTCGTAAAAAAATCCCTGCCTTTCAGGTAATTCAATCCCCAGAATAACAGCACGATCCCGGCTGTTACTATCAATCCTATTTTTGCTTCCTTAGAAAGAGTCATATGAAAATATCGGGTCCAATGATGCCTTTTTGCATGTATATTCTAAACACTCTTGAGTTTCCGGTTATCACTCACAATATCCGCCTCAACGGGTTATACCATTCTCTCTTATTAGTAAACAGGACTGGCATTAACACGGGCTCAAAAGTACTGTTTTATCTTAACAAGCTGATCATTGAATGAACTTGAATATGACTAATTTCACGAACAATGTTAATAAAAAATCGATCTATTTGCCGCCCATTTCCAATGCTTCCTTCATTGAAATCTTTTTATTGTTATAAAATGCGACAACGAATGCATCTTTATAACCCATTGATCTGATTTTAGTTTGCAACTGAATTGCTTCCTGCCGTGTAGCAAGCAGTCCGGTCGAATATTTATAAATGCCGTTCTCATACTCTTCTCTTACATCATCAAAGCTCTTGTAAATTTTATGATTATCAGGAACTGCTTTCGCCGCTGTGTAGAACTGAACGCTCCACTGCAGAACATCGTCGACGCCGGAATTGTCTTTCTGAATTAATGTATCCGGAATATTGTTTGCAAGCTCAACAGTTTTCTTCTTTTCTTCGGCTGACTTTTCTTCGGGTTTGTCAACTATACTCGGCTGCTGAACGGTCTTTTCATCCTGCTCCGTCTTTACTTCCGCCTTATCTAATGTGTCATTTTCTTTTTTTTGGACAGGAGGTTTTTCTTTGGGAAGTTCAATTTCCTTAACCGAAGGCACATCGATTTCTTTTACCGATTCACCTGAACCTCTGTATTGCTTAAAGGCTCTGAAGATTGCCGTAGCGATTTCATCCTGACCTTTGGAAGATGAGAGGTATTTTTCTTCCTGTTCATTCGAAAGGAATCCGGTTTCTATCAGAATACTGGGCATAGCTGTTTTAAAAAGCACAAGAAATCCTGCCTGTTTCACACCTCTGCCTGAACGGCCCTTACCCTTTACCTCTTGTTGCACAAGTGTTGCCATGCGAAGACTTTGCTCGAGATAGGTATTCTGATAAAGAGAGAAAATGATGTTTGCTTCCGGACTATTCGGGTCGAAGCCATCGTACTGACTCGTATAATCCTTCTCTAAAAGGATAACCTCGTTTTCGCGTTTTGAAACTTCGAGATTCGCATCAGACTTGTTAAGTCCCATTACCCAGCTTTCGACGCCATTAATTTCGCGGTTGCAAATTTCTTTTTTCTTCTTTTTGTCGAACATACAAGCCGAATTGCAATGAATGCAAATAAAAAGATCGGCTTTGGCGTTATTAGCGATATTAGCCCTTTCATGTAATTCAACAAACTGATCAGTCTTCCTCGTATAGATAACTTTTATATCAGGATAATTATCTTCAATGTATTTACCCAGCTTCAATGATATGCCCAAAGCGATATCCTTCTCTTTAGACTTTTTGCCGAGACAGCCCGAATCGTGCCCGCCATGACCGGCATCAATTACGACTCTGGTTACGACCGATGATTTAGGCTTAGGAGGCGAAAATGAACCGCATAGCAAAATCCCGAAAATCAGTCCGAGATTCCCTAAAATTTTAAGACGATATTTTTTGTTTAGTTTTGACACTGCAATGCCCGAAAATTGTACCGGATTGTTTTTACAAGTATCCAAATTATCCTTCGTACGTTTGTTCCTCTTAGCTCTTCTTTTTCAACAATTTAATGTTGGTTCAGAAGCTTACGGAGCAACCCTTCCCGAGAGTTTCCTATTCGGTGAAGATACAGTAACAACGGCTGCAAACGAAGGATATTTAATACCTGATACCCTGAATCAGGACAGTATCAGACCTGATACAATCCCGGCAGATACAACGGTTGCAGATGACATGCTTGAATCTGAGATCATTTACAGTGCCCGCGATTCGATGCCTGTCGATCTGGATAATGAGATCACCTACCTCTATGGCGATGCTACTGTCGATTATCAGGACCTGCATCTGAAAGCCGAATATATCATGATCGATATGGGCAAAAAGGAGCTGTTCGCATCCGGAATTACAGATAGCTCCGGAAACACAATCGGCAATCCTGAATTTTCACAGGCCGACCAGAAATTCAGATCCAGTACGATCAAATACAACTTCAAATCGAAAAAAGGAAAGATCGGCTATGTAATTACACAGGAAGGACAGGGATATATTCACGGAGAAGTTGTAAAAAAAGACGCTGAGAATAATTTTTACATTCAGAAGGGTCAGTATACAACTTGCGATCTCGACACTCCACATTTTGCAATTACGAGTAACAAATTAAAAGTTATTAAAAACAACAAAATTGTTACCGGTCCGGCTTACATGACGATCGAAGGTGTTTCAACACCGCTGATTTTACCATTCGGATTTTTCCCGAATAAAAAAGGCCGCAGCTCAGGAATCATTTTTCCGACGTTTGGAGAATCTAACGAGCGCGGATTTTATTTTCAGAATCTCGGCTATTACTTCGGATTCAGTGACTATTTAACGCTTGCATTGAAATCGGATATTTATTCGAAAGGCAGTTATTCGCTCTACGGCGAGTCACTCTATAAGAAACGTTACAAGTATTCGGGAAATCTCTCTGTAAGTTATGCCTATACTGTCACGAGTGAGAAAGAGCTGGCGGATTATCAGGAGACGAAAGATTTTCACATAAGCTGGCGTCATAGCCAGGACAGCAAGGTAGATCCCTACAGTACCTTTAGTGCGAATGTGAATGCGGGTTCAGCAAACTATTTCAGAAATACGATAAGCTCCACTTCAAACTTTTTGAATAACCAGCTTTCTTCATCGATCATGTACACCCATATGTTTCCGGGTACTCCGGTAAATTTGGGAGTATCTGCATCACATTCTCAAAATACAAATACAAGGGAAATCCGGATAAATCTTCCTGACGTAAGCTTATCTATTTCGCGTATCAACCCATTCAAACGTAAAGTTTCAATCGGCCGTCCCCGCTGGTATGAAAACATTGGAACAAGTTATTCATTCAAGGGAACAAACTATATTAACACGGTCGATAGTTTACTTTTCAGAGAAGAGTCTCTCGACGAAATTCAAAACGGTTTCAGTCACTATATTCCGTTCAGTACATCTTTCAATCTGATGAATTATTTTAATGTTACCCCGTCTTTTAATTATTCCGAACGATGGTATTTTAAAACAATGGAAAAAAGCTGGAATGCCGATTCAGCGCGTGTTGAAGAAAGAACGGTTGAAGGATTTCAGGCGGGAAGGGATTACCAGGCTAACCTTGCAGTTTCAACGATTGTATATGGAATGTATCAGTTTAAAAGCGGATATATAAAAGCCATCAGGCATGTAATGAAACCTACGGCCTCATTTGGATACAGACCGGATTATTCCCAGGAAAAATATGGGTATTATAAAACAGTTCAATCAGACATAAATGGTAATACTTCCAGGTATTCAATTTTCGAAAAAACCGTTTATGGCGGACCTGCAGGTGGTGCTTATGCGAATCTGAACTTTTCTCTTGATAATAACATCGAGATGAAAGTTAATACCAATTCAGACACAGGAGAAACGGTTAAAAAAGTAAAAATTTTTGAAAGTCTTTCTATCAGCGGTGATTATAACTTCATTGCTGACTCGATGAATTTAGGTGATTTCAGAATTAATGGAAGAACAACCCTTTTCGATAAAGTTGCGCTTCAATTTTCCGGCACGTTGAACCCTTACGCCTATGATGAAAACAATAAAAATTACGATGAATTTCTGATTGATAACGGCGGACCACTGGCACAACTGACTAATGCAAACATGAACCTGAGCATTTCTCTGAACCAGTCGAAAGATAAAGGCAATAAAAAGTATTCAAAAGAAGAACTAAATAACTTCTATTCTCATCCCGAAAATTTTATTGAATTTGACATCCCTTTTAATCTGGCAGTCTCGTATGGTCTTCAATACACAAAAGATGGCAATGCAGAATCCATCATGAGACAGACTTCAAGTTTCAGTGGAGATTTAAAACTAACGCCAAAATGGAAAGTTGGATTCAACACATGGTATGATCTTACCGAAGGCAGATTCACAAATGCTTCCTTAAACTTCCAGCGTGATTTACATTGCTGGGAAATGCGACTCGACTGGATTCCGTTTGGTCAACAACAAAGGTGGAATTTCCAAATCAACGTGAAAGCTTCTATCTTACAGGATCTGAAATATAACATGCAAAGTCCGCCTTGGGATAACCGGTAATCTCTGATTAAATGTTAAACTCAACACTAAAAAATCAAACAACAATTGTTATAAAGCGTGCTGAAGAAGCCGACTATGAGACCGTGGCCGAACTTGGGGCAAAAACATTTTATGAAACATGGCGACCGGTAAATACTGAGGAAGATATGCGGAAATATATCGCTAAGGCTTTCGATCCTGATAATATCCGAAAAGATATTGCAGATCAAAAAATCAACACATTCTTTATCGCATTTTCTGAAGACATCGCAGTCGGATATGCCAAACTTCGTCGCGACAGAACATATGATGAATTTAAGGGAACAAGACCAATTGAACTTGAAAGAATTTATGTTGACAAATCATTTCAGGACAAATATGTCGGTCGCGCTTTGATGGATGAATGTCTAAAAGTCTCCAAAGAAGAAAAGTACGACTGGTTCTGGCTTGGAGTAAATATTGACAATGTTAAAGCGATAGCCTTTTATAAAAAATACGGATTTACGATCTTCGGAGAAAAATCCTTTCAGCTTGGAGATGCAACGGATAATGATTACCTGATGAAATTACAACTTACCTAAATAACAAATGAAAATATTCAGCACTACCCTTTTTATTCTGTATACATTAATTGCAGGCGCTCAAACGCAGAAACCGGCCACTGTTCCTGCACCACCCAGAATGAATCCACATGTGGCCGAAATTCCGCGCGACACATTGCACTTCCCACATCCGAAAGACAAACACAAGGAATTTATTGTAATCAATAATGCGAAAGGAAATGTCGTTTCACAGGGAGAACTTATTAAAGGAAAAAGAAACGGGATCTGGCGTGAATATGCGGAAAATGGTGTTCTGAAAAAAGTTGATGAATATAAAGATGATTTGAAAGAAGGAACTTCTATGCGATTCTCGGTCGTGGGAATGATTGAAGATGATGCGACTTACCGAAATGATCAGATCGACGGATATCATGCGACTTATAACGGCAGCGGCAGAGTCAGGCTGACTGAATTTTATAAAAACGGCGTATTAGACGGAACAAAAAAAACATATTATGAAGATGGCAAGCTGCAGGAAGAATCCATTTATAAAAACGGAGTCAGAGATGGTTTATGCCATTGGTATTTACAGAACGGAAAACCTTCTATTGAATACACATATGTGAATGGTGAACTTGAAGGCCCTTCGAAAGAGTATGATGCTAACGGGACACTGAAAAGAGAAGGTTCCTATAAAAACAATGTTGAAGAAGGTGAATGGAGTGAATATGAAAACGCGGTGCTTGTAAAGAAAATTCAATATTCAAAAGGCGAAGTTGTCAGGGAAATGCAAATGAAATAATTTCTGCGGAATAAATTAATTTTAGTTTAATATTATCATCATGTACAGCGACTCAAAAAATTTACCCGGCCATTCACGGGTGTGGATATACCAGTCAGGACGAAAACTTAATCCGGAAGAAGAAAAAGCAATCATCGAACTGGGAGTACAGTTTGTAAATAACTGGACAGCCCATAACAGGGAATTACTGGGTTCATTCGAAATCCGGCATCATCTTTTTCTTATTTTCATGATTGATCAGAATCATGCCGGCGCAAGCGGTTGTTCCATAGATAAATCCGTTCACTTCATTCAGCAGATCGAAAAACAATTTAATCTTAGCCTGCTCGATCGAATGATATTCGCCTATAAAAATGACGGAGAAATACAGCTCGTGAAAATGAATGAGTTCAACTCACTCCTTTCCCAGGGAAAAATCAATTCTGATACGATTGTCTATAATAATCTCGTCGATACAAAGACAGATCTTGAAAATAACTGGGAGATTCCGTTATCAAAAAGCTGGCATAGTCAGCTGGCCAGATAAATTCTATTTTTTCTTCAGGACAATCTCAATCGGGCAATGATCGCTGCCCATTACTTCCATGTGATTTTTCGCATCTACAACCATGCTTCTCATTTCCTTACTGACCATAAAGTAATCAATTCTCCAGCCCACATTCCTGTCGCGTGCCCTTGTGATTTGATCCCAGTATGTATATTGTTCCGGCTGCGTATTATATTCTCTGAAAATATCAACATAACCCATATCAACTATCTTATCGATCCAGGCTCTTTCTTCGGGTAAGAATCCGGTTACTTTCGCATTCGGCCCCGGCCTTGCCAGATCAATTTCTTTATGCGCCGTATTATAATCACCTACCACGATAATATTCTTCTTCTTTTTCCGTCTCTCCTCTGCCCTCTTGAAAAGGCTGTCGTAAAATTCCAGTTTATACTTTACTCTTTCAGGACCTCTCCCTCCATTTGGAAAATATGCATTGTATAATATGAAATTTTCGTACTCCACTTCGAGTACACGACCTTCCTGATCAAAATGAGGATTGTCAAATCCGGATGAAACACTTAACGGCTCCTCTTTTGTATAAACGGCGACTCCTGAATATCCCTTCTTCTCTGCCGAAAAGAAATATGATTTGTAATTATTATATTCCAGTACATCGACAGTAAGCTGCTCGGGCTGCGCTTTTGTTTCCTGCAAACAAAGAATATCCGGACTCTCCTTTGATAACCATTCAGGAAACCCCTTTTTCCAAATTGCACGAATGCCGTTTACATTCCAGCTGATAATTCTGATTTGATCTTTTGACATGTGACAAATATAAATAAAGTCTTTAGCTTTTTGCTATCAGATTATAGAAAAGAACCGAGAGATTTTAAGTTCAGGCTTTGTCAATTGCAAGCTTCCTAAAGGCCAAATGCTAAAAGCTAAAGCCTAATAAAAGTTCCCGCATTTATGCGGTTGGAAATCGGACCATGTTGATAGCATATTTGCTGAATAATTATTAATTCATTTTAAACAATTAAAACAAAAAAATTATGAAAACAAAAATCATTATGTTCTTTGCTTTGCTTAGCATAATCTGCTATGAGGTAAATGCCGGACCGATTATTATTATTCAGGGAGGGGGACGAAACCAGAGGTTTGATTACATATATACCTCTTCAAACAAAATGATCTGCAGAGGATGCGGGTCAAATCCTTGTCCGGTTAGATGGGAATCAATTTTAGAAAAAGGTGTCTCTTATCCTGTTTCTGAAATCGTAGACTTCGTTTCCAAGCAAATAAGTTCAGGTGCAAAAGAAGGTTCGACCCTGTACTCGAATGCATTCAATATTAAGTGGACTACACTAGAAGAAGGATTCCAGATTGAAACAGATGCCGAAAAACTGGTATC
>CAZAON010000279.1:0-1755 GCA_964486655.1 uncultured Flavobacteriales bacterium | reverse complement strand
TGGAAAAATCTTTACAACTTTCAGAATTTCATTAATGATAAGGATCATAAACAATATTGATCTGATTTCTAGTTTAAATGAACAGCCATTCATTTTTCAATATTTTACCATACCAGGCACTGTATTTTGAGCATTGTTGACAAATGACAATATTATACCTAAGATTAATCATAGTTTAACATTAGCGGGATACTTAGTTTTACTTTTGCATATCATGAAACCCGTACCAGTACGCCTTTTGGCGGTAATTTCCCTGTTTTTATTTTCACAAGCTACTGCCCAGACAGTTCAATGGGCACATTCTGGAATTTCGCCAGGATATGAATATGGAAATGCAATAACAACCGATGACTCCGGCAACGTATATGTTTCAGGACAGATTGAATACACTACCCATTTCGATGGAGGGCAAAATCTTTCATCAGCTGGAATTCACGACATATTCGCCGGTAAATACGCGCCTGACGGAACAGTTAAGTGGTTGCGCAGTGCAGGCGGGGTAAGCGGAGATGTCGGTTATGGAGTCGCTGTCGATGCAATGCACAATTGTTATGTTACAGGGGAAATTGAAGAAACTGCTCAATTCTCGTCAACAGTTTCATTGACTTCCAACGGAGGAAACGACATCTTCGTAAGTAAATACGGAATAAACGGGCAATTACTCTGGGCGAAGAGTTTTGGCAGTACAGAAAGCGATAAGGGATATTCGATGATTACGAATTCCAACGGCGATGTGTTCGTCACCGGGTTTTATTCTGCTCACATTTATTTCGACAACATTCATCTTACTCCTGCCGGTCTCGGAGATGTTTATACAATGAAATTAAATTCCGGTGGTGTTGTTCAATGGGCCAAGAAAGGCGCGGGATCTGATGACGATCGCGGAAAGGGAATTACATTTGACCGTAGCGGTAATATTTATGTTGCCGGTTTTTTTACCGGTCAGGCAACTTTTTCAGGAACTACAATTACAAACAACGGAACAACCGGCGGGTTTCTGGTGAAATATGATCCGAACGGACAACTCATATGGGTCAAAGGAAATTGCTGCGGCACGACGGAATATGATGGAATAGCGATTGATGAAAATGACAATATTTACACCACAGGATTTTTCGATGGTACAGTTACTGTTGGAAATACTACTCTTACCTCATCGGGCAACACCGACATATTGATTGTCAAATATGATCCCGCAGGAAATGTTATCTGGGCGAAAAAGGCAGGCGGTCCTTATGAAGATATAGCCAATGGCATCACTCTGGATTCGGTTAATCACATGTTTTACATTACCGGACAACTTGACGATCATGGTTATTTCGATTCTCATTATGCAGGAGCCGCGGGCAACAGGGATGTTTACATTGCGGCTTACGATCTGAACGGAAGTTGCCAGTGGGTTAAACCTTATGGTGGTGTTAATCGAGACATCGGTTTCGGAATCACGAATGACCGTTCCGGCTACATTTTCACAACAGGAATCTATACCGGTAATGCAACATTCGGCAGCTATAATTTAACGGGTAATTTGCTTTCCGACTTCTACGTTCAAAAAACCAGTCCGCCCCCCGTATCTCCTCCCATTACTCCTGCAAGTAATCTTGCAATTGGTCTTACAAACTGCAATGACCTGATTTTGAATTTTACTCCGGGCAGTGGCGATAGCAGAATTATTATTGCACATGCGGGATCACCCGTTCATCAATTCCCGGTTAACGGCTCGGCTTATCATGCAAATCGCTTTTTTGGATCAGG
>CAZAON010000278.1:0-1775 GCA_964486655.1 uncultured Flavobacteriales bacterium | reverse complement strand
CGTTATCCCGGATTGATAAGCTGGAAGACGTTGCCGGGTGGAGGTACTACTGATTACGCCATTGATATTTTTCATGAAGCCGTAAAAAATAAATCATACGAGTGTTTTCTGGAAGCAGATACGATGCTTCCGATGATGTACATGGAAGATGCATTGCGTGCTACCATTTCACTCATGGATGTAGATGCATCAAAAGTAAAAGTCAGGTCAAGTTATAATCTCGCTGCCATGAGTTTTACGCCTGAGATGCTTACAGCAGAAATCCAAAAGCACATCCCCGATTTTACATGTACTTACAAGCCCGACATCCGTCAGCAATATGCCGACAGCTGGCCTCAGCGGATTGATGATGGTGAAGCAAGGGCAGACTGGGGCTGGAGTCACGAATTTGATCTTTCGCACATGACGGAGGATATGCTGATGCACATTCAGCAGACTGTAGTACATTGAGGATCGGATAATTCTTTATCTCACCAATCCCGATACCTGCCCGACTTCGTCATTCAGACGGGGCTATCGGGAACGAATGAAAACAAACGAATATACAAATTACGAAAGGCCACTATAAGTCTTCGCAATTCGTACAAGATTCCCTGCCCGAAAGACTTCAGTCAGGCGGGGTACATCGAGAAGGAAACTATTACCGGATTATTTCAGAAAGTTCGCAAACGTCCAGTCACCGATTGTTGTAACAAAATTAGGGAGAGTACAGGAAGCAATCGGATGCTTCCTGACATAAAAATTGATGATGGATTTAAGGGAAAATGCGGTAGATTTCTTTCCGGTGGGCGACTCTGGCGAATTCAACAATCTCATTTTCAATAAAGACTCCTATCCTGTAATCTCCGATACGGATCCTATAGGCTTTATCATGGCCCTTTAGTTTTTTCAGATTTGAAATTTCAGAACTGCGAGAAGATCGTTCAACCTTAAGAATGATTTTTTCAATTTTTCGTTTTAGAAGCTTGGAAGGAAGACGGTCAATATCTTTTGAAAAACGTTCAAGAAATTCTGTTTTCATTTCACCCTCAGCTTTTTCAATACTGAATCACGGCTAACTGTTTTACTGCGGTCAGCTTGCTTCATGAGAAAAAGAAGCCCTGCATCTTCAATCTCTTCGCGTGAAAGCTCCTTTGAGTTCAGGTTGAGCTTTTGCATCAGGCTATTTATGAATTGATACTCAGCCTTATTTCTTGGTGTTATTACAAATGAATTCATGAAGCAAATATAATTAAAGTTAGGTGGATTACTCCTTCACTACTTTTCCCCGCCATACTTTTTCGCCGGATGTGGCCTGGATAAAATAAATTCCGGAAGGAAGTACACTTAAATCAATTTGGATTTCTTTTTCTCCGGATTCAGACTTTACACGTTTCACGTGCATCCCCATGGTATTATATATCTCAATTGCACTAATTGCATTTTGTCTACTGTCTATCCGCCTAAGGACGGATTCGCTGAGGCGAATTGTCAACTTGCCTTTCGTTGGATTGGGATAAAGCAGAATTTCCGAAACAGCTCCTTTCATTTCGGTTTGGTTTGTTGTAAGCATGCTGTCGCAGACCAGGAAATAAACATCATAGTTTTGACCGGAAGATCCCCATTTGGAAAACCCCAAACAGGCCAGGCGTGAATCGGGAAGCCAGTTAAAATAGTTTATAAATTCATCCGTGGAAGCAAACCCGAAAAATGCCGAACGCACGGAATCCAGCTGCTGATCCAGTTTTGTGATGAGAATCTCCTGTGCAAACTGACCGGGGAAATGTCCGACCATG
>CAZAON010000277.1:0-5065 GCA_964486655.1 uncultured Flavobacteriales bacterium | reverse complement strand
TCCATTTCGGGTTTGATAGGAGATGCGCCTAACTTCTCAATGGTTGCAGTATCCATTGCAGAAAAATAAAAGTCCCCTACCAATTGTTCAGGAGATCCTTTCGGAGCATCTGCTTTCTTGCTTGCTTCCTCTGCAATTTCGTACAGATATTTCTTGTTATTCTCGGCCAGAATAGGAAATGTTCCCCAACGCACCTGGTCATTCGGA
Organism: uncultured Flavobacteriales bacterium; assembly: GCA_964486655.1. Taxonomy (GTDB): domain Bacteria; phylum Bacteroidota; class Bacteroidia; order AKYH767-A; family 2013-40CM-41-45; genus JADKIH01. The sequence continues at coordinate 4,858 of CAZAON010000277.1, read as the reverse complement.
ATCGGATTGGCTTTGATCCACCCTCCATTCGAGAAATGGAAAAAGTCGTTACCCGGGGTAACGGTAGAATCGATGTTTGCGATATCGATACCTACTCCTTTTTTTGCTTCGGAGCTTGAGCATCCGACATAAACTACTGCTGTTGCAGCTATCACTGCAGGAATTATTAATTTCTTCATTTGATTTATAAGGTAATTTGGATGCACAAAAATAAGATAATAAATAATGGGAAGGGGGAGATTAACCTTTCCTTAACGTGTGCTATTTGCCACAGTGTCGTTGTGCCTTAGTGGCAAAACAAAAAAACCACTATGTTTGTAGTATGAGAACCCGCATTTTGTCCCTTCTGCTATTGATCATGATTGCAGGAATAACAGGATGCGAAAACGACCTCGAAAAAGTTAAATTATACAGTAAAGGAGATAAGATTCCGCAAGAATCGGCAAAAAGCATTAAAATTCTTTACAGCGATTCTGCCCGGGTAAAAGTAGAAATTACAGCTCCGGTTCTTAACCGGTTTGAATCCGAAAATCCATATATTGAAATGCCCAAAGGACTCAGAACCATATTTTACAATGAAAAAATGGAAGTCAACAGCAGACTGGATGCCAAATATGGAATCAGGTATGAGAAAGAACAGCGAATGGAGGCAAGAAAAAATGTCGTTGTTATTAACGAGAAGGGCGATAAACTTGAAACTGAGCACCTGATCTGGGATGAAAGGACAGAAAAGTTATTGAGTGATGAATTTGTTAAGATTACTACGAAAGATGAGATTATCTTTGGAAACGGTTTCGAGGCAAATCAGGATTTTTCGAAATACAAAATATTCAACATTAAAGGCACTATATCTTTAAACAATGAACATGCTAAGGACTCTTGAAATTGCCTGGCTCTGCATCACAGTTGTCTGTATCGCCGGCATTATTTATAAACTTATCACCGAGGGATGGGAAGATGCTGTTTGGTTATCTTTTGCAACCATATTTACATTCGTCATGTTCATGATCCGTCGTCGTCAAAGAATAAGATATCAGGCGAAAGATGAAAAGGAACTTTATCATTAAAATTGAGACTAAGTCCGGAAATCCGGATATTCGTAATTCGTAATTTAAAAAAGTGGATTGGAGTTTAATAATTATCACCTTAGTTTTTTCAGCATTTGCGTCGGGATGCGAGATTGCCTTTTTATCGGCAAATAAACTGCGTATCGAATTGGACAGGAGTCAGGGAAGTTTTTCGGCCCGCATTCTCTGGAATTTTGTAAAGTCTCCGTCGAAGTTCATTGCAGCGATGCTGATACTTAACAATATCGCATTGGTTGTATATGGTATTGTTATGGCGGAAAATATTATTACGCGTGAGTTTCTTGAAGCAAATCTGCCATATCAATTGCATGGAAAGGGAATGTTATTACTTATACAAACCATTTTCAGCACACTCATCATCCTTGTGGCGGCAGAGTTTATTCCGAAAGCAATTTTCAGAATTGACCCGAATGCGACATTAAGTTTGCTGGCGCTTCCAATACGCGCGATCTATTTTCTGATTTATCCGATTGTCTGGGTCATTCTCGGCATGGCAAAATTTATTCTCAAACATTTTTTTGGAATTGAATGGACTGAGGAGAGACCGGTTTTCGGACGGGTCGATCTCGATTTGTTTGTCAGAGATCTTACCACGAAAAACAGCCAGGCCGAAGAGATGGATACTGAAATCCGTATTTTTCAAAATGCATTGGATTTCAAGGAAGTTAAAGTGAAAGAGTGCATGATTCCGAGAAACGAAATTGTTGCCATAGAGGTGAACAAATCGGTGTCAGATTTACTGAAGCTTTTTAACGATACAAAGCTTTCGAAAATTCTCGTTTACCGTGACAACATCGACAACATTATCGGATTTGTTCATTCGTCGGAGATGTTTAAGGAGCCGGCAGAAATCACTCATATTTTATTGCCGGTTACAATAGTACCTGAGGTGATGAGCGCGAATGAAGTTCTCAAACAATTCACCAACATGCACCGAAGCGTTGCGATAGTTGTGGATGAGTTTGGCGGAACGGCAGGAATGGTTACGATTGAAGATGTCATGGAAGAGATCTTCGGCGAAATTCAGGACGAACACGATACTCCTGATGAGACCGAAAAAATGATCAGCGAAACAGAGTTCATTTTTTCCGGGCGACTTGAAATTGACTACCTCAACGATAAATATAATCTCAATATTCCTGAGCATGAAGGTTATGAGACGCTCGCAGGCTTCATTTTTTTCCATCATGAGAACATTCCCGAGCCTAACGAAGAGGTATTAATTCCGCCCTACAGCTTTGTCATCCAAAAAGTAAAGAACAACCGGATTGAACAGGTAAGGATGAGGATTCTGCCGGAGGAATAGGTGCTGAGTACTGAGTACAAAGTATTAAGTACAAAGTATAAAGTACCAAGTATAAAGTACAAAGTACAAAGTACACAGTACAGAGTACAGAGAACAGAGTACAGAGTACGAAGTACTTTCAGTGCTCTAATAGACTGATTACTTGCACTTTACACTTTTCACTCAGTACTCTGTACTTTGTACTCTGTACTCAGTACTACTCCATTGGGATTTCCAGCTTTTTTGTCCTATATTCGCGCCTCTAAAAATTTAAAAAAATCAGTAATGGCTGTTATTGGCAGAATCAGAAAACGCGTAGGATTACTCATTGGTTTTGTGGGTGTTTCAATGATCTTATTTATTCTAGGTGACCTTGTTACCTCGAATACAGGTCTGATGCAAAAAAATTCGGATATCGTAGGAAAAATACGAGGCGAAAAAGTGCATTATCAGGAGTTTGAAAAGAGATATGAAACGCTGACAGAGAACTATAAGACGAATACAAAATCTGAAAACCTCGATCAGAACACTCTTGACATGTTGCGTGAGCAGACATGGGGAATGTTTGTAAACGACTACATACTTGGTGAAGAATACAAAAAACTGGGAGTTTCATGCAGTGCCGAAGAACTGTATGACATGTGTACCGGTAAAAATCCGCATGATCAGGTTAAGCAGGCATTTACAGATCCTAAAACCGGTCAGTTTGATGCAAATTCTGTTGTACGTTTCCTGAAAGATCTGCCAAACCGTGAAGAGGTTGTTCAACGTCAATGGAAAACATTTGAAGATGCAATCAGAGACGAGAGAATTGCTACGAAATACAAAAACATTATCAAGAGCGGAATATTCGTTACTACTGAAGAAGCGAAGAGAAATCTGAATGAAACTTCCCGTACCGCGAACATTCGATTTGTAAAACTTGATTACAATACTATTCCTGACAGCACTGTAAAAGTTGAAGACAGCGATCTTCAGGCTTATTACAACGAGAACAAGAATAAATACAAACAGGCGGAGACCATTCGCAAAATAGAGTATGTGAGTTTTGACGTTAAGCCATCGCAGGATGACCGTCAGCAGGTTTATGACTGGATGAATAAGAAAAGAGAAGAGTTTGCAACTGCTGCGAATGATCAGCAGTTTGTCGCGCAGAACAGCGACGGACCAATTGATTCTTCATACCATCCGAAAGGAAGTCTGTTACCGCAGATTGACAGCGTTGCATTCAACTCAGCAATCGGCACACTCATCGGACCATTCGAAGATGCAGGAAGCCTGAAACTCTGGAAAGTCGCATCAGAGAAAATGGTGTCTGACTCTGTAAAAGCCCGTCACATCTTACTTAAGATTGAAAACAACGATACGGCCAAAGCAATGGCAACAGCCGATAGTTTGAAAAGTGCAATCAAGAAAGGTTCGAAATTCGATGCATTGGCAACTCAGTTTTCTCAGGACCCCGGCTCCGCAATCAAAGGCGGAGATCTTGGCTGGTTTAAACCGGGAATGATGGTAGCACCTTTTAATGATGCATGTTTCAACGGCAAGAAAGGCGATATGCCAATTGTAACTTCTCAGTTCGGCGTTCACCTCATAGAAATCATGGAGAAAGGTCCTGCAACAAGACAAATTCAGCTTGCTGTTTTAGAACGCAAAATCGAGCCTTCTCAGAAGACATACGATCAGATGTATAATAAGGCAAATGAGTTTGCCTCTAAGAACACAACTGTAGAAGCATTTAACGCAGCGATTGTAAAAGAAGGATTGAATAAGCGTATAGCGGACAACTTACGTGAGACCGACAGAAATATCGCCGGATTAGATCAGCCACGCGAACTTATCCGTTGGGCATACACAGCCGAAAAAGGAGACATCTCAAAAGTGTTTACTCTGGGTGACAAATATGTGATCGCTACGCTGGCCGATATCCGTGAGAAAGGATTCTTGCCACTGGATGCAGTTAAAGATCCGGTAACAGCGGAAGTTCGCAAACAGAAAAAAGCTGAAGTCCTTATCGAGAAATTCAAAAAAGCCGGTGGTACTTCAATCGATGACATTGCATCGAAAATCAACGTACCGGCAGCAGATGCAGACAATATTTCTTTTGCAAACGGCTACATTCCTAATTTCGGAAATGAGACAGCAATTGTAGGAACCATTTTCGCGATGAAATCAGGACAGGTTAGTCAGCCGATAAAAGGCGACAATGGCGTTGCTGTTGTTATGGTAAAAAGCTTCCAGGAGCCTCCTGCAACAACCGATTATTCAGCTAACATTAAATCCGTTGCCGATACTCGTAAAGCAAGAAGTGATTACGAAGTCTTCAATGCTTTGAAAGAGAAAGCGAATGTTGAGGATAATCGGGGGAAATTCTATTGATAAAGATTAGCTATTAGATATTAGCCTTTAGATATTAAAAAAAACGCGGTTGGAAAATCAACCGCGTTTTTTTTTGCACTTATAATTTCAATCCTGATATCTATTA
>CAZAON010000276.1:0-13861 GCA_964486655.1 uncultured Flavobacteriales bacterium | reverse complement strand
ACAGTTTACTACTGTTTCTGCTCCAACCTGCCCTACTGTTTCATTTCCTTCTGCAGGTTCTACAGGTATATCTTATAATAATCCGACTCTGAGCTGGACTTCGGGTTCTGCAAACACAACAGGTTATGATGTGTATTTCGGAACTACCAGTAATCCACCTCTTGTTTCGGCTAACCAGGCTGGTACTACCTATAATCCGGGAGCTTTATCTGCCAACACAACATATTACTGGAAGTTAATCGCTTTAAACGGTTCAATTCCTTCTTCTGCATGTTCTGTAAATCAGTTTACGTCCAGTTCTAATATAAACTTTGATGTAGCAAGATATACAGGAATTACGTTTAATTCCATCAGTTCGACCGGTAATACAGTAGCATCATGGAAAAACGGAACCAATACAGATGACAACCTTAGTAATTCAATTCCGATAGGCTTTAATTTTACTTACGGAAATCAGAGCTATTCGAATTTTCTTGTATCAACAAACGGGTTCATCACTTTTAATACTTCAACAAGTTCTACAGGCGCAGGTTCTACTTCACCTTATTCATATATAGATGATGTATTGTCAAATTATTCGGCTACTCCCTCGAATCTATTGTTAGCTCCTTTTTATGTTGACATGGTTTGTCAGGGTAATTCAAACCTTGCGCCAGGGCTTGCACAGGGAATTCATTATTCCGTTTCAGGCTCTGTCGGCAGCAGGGTGCTTACGGTCGAATGGACGGGCATGGAATTATATGTAACAGCCGGACCGGATTTTAATTTCCAGATCAAATTATATGAAGGAACAAATGAAATTGAGTTTGTATATGGAAATATGCAGGGCTTTAACGGAACCTTTAACAAGAGTTATTCTTACAGTGTTGGTTTGAATGCTTTGGAAATTTCTAATCCGCCGGTCGCCGGTGAAGTATTCAATCAGTTACTGATAAACACGAGAAGTTTTGGTCTGACACCGACGAACGGAAACAATACCATGCCGGATTGCTACAGTTCGTTAAAGTTTACGCCTGGAAATTATACGGCATATGTTCCGGGTCCGACCGCACCAGCTAATGATAATGTTGCCAATGCAATTACTCTTCCGGTAAATTCAATTCCATGTATAGATCTGTGTGGAACAGTCTACTCAAGCCAGGGAGCAACAACTTCCGGAATAGCCGGATGTTCATCTACCAATGCTGATGATGATGTCTGGTTCAAGTTTACGGCCAACTCTGCCGGAAGCACGACGATAAAATTACTTTCGTCAGGGAACTACGATGGTACCCTTGAACTTTTTAATAGTGGAATGGTATCTCAGGCATGTGCTAATGCTACAACTGCCGGACTAACAGAAACGATTACGACAAATTTAACATCCGGTCAGCTTTACTATGTTAGAGTATTTCATCGTTTTTCCGGTTCAGGGGGTGCGGTGAGCAGCGGACAGTTTTCAATATGTGTAAGTGCAACGCCTCCTCCACCGGTGAATGATGAATGTGCAAATAAAATTACTCTACCTGTAAATCAATCTCCTGTATTTACTGTTGGAACTTCAACTTATTCAGCTACTCCTTCTTCCGGTATTGCAACCTGTTCGGTAGTCGGAACAAATCCGGATGACGATGTCTGGTATTCATTTACGGCAGTTAATACTTCGGAGACTGTAACAGTAGTTGGCGGAAATGGATTTGACGCGGTAATACAAGTCTTCAGCGGAACCTGTGGTGCATTGACTTCGATCGGTTGCATGGACTTTAATCACAACGGACAAACAGAAAGTATTTCATTAAATAATCTTGTTAGAAATGCCGTTTATTATGTGAGAGTTTATCATGAAGGAGTTGGTGGTGGTTCGGGCAGCTATTCTATCGCTGTAAGTTCTCCTGCTCCTAATTGTGTGATGGCAATGTTTCCAAATAACAACGATATCGACATTCCGACAACAGGTACTGATTTATTTTGGGACTCTGTACCGGGTGCAGATAATTACCGTATCATACTGGATACAATTTTCCCTCCGCAGCACGTTCTTGGCATTGCAGCAATTGACCAGTTTATCATGCCATCCGGTCCATTGGAAGGGGGAAAAACTTATTACTGGAGAGTTGAACCGGGTAATGCTACAGGATTTAATACATCCTGCCAGGTAATTCATTTTACAACAGAATTAACTCCGATTAATTTGACGATCAGAGCATTCCTTGAAGGATATTATATAGGCGCTCAGACCATGCTACCATTGATAGATCCGTTGGATACATTAGCTGATACCATAACGGTAAGCCTTGCAGACAGCACTAAAGAAATTATATTTTCACAGAATGTATTGTTTGGAATACATGGTTGGGGTACAGCTCATTTCCCATTGGGAACTTATGAACAGAACTGGTACATAGTTCTTAGTCAGCGTAACAGTCTTGAGGTCTGGAGTTCAACCATGATAGGATTAAACAATATTGATAACAGCTATGACTTTTCCAGCAACGTCTCGCAGGCATTCGGGAATAATTTGAAGCAATTGGATCCGGGAGTTGTTGGTATGCATATTGGCGATTTAAATCAAGACGGAGCGATTAATACTGATGACATGTCGGCATTGATACTAGAATCACAGGAATTTATTAACGAAAATCAATTAGGTGATTTGAATGGTGATGGGTACGTTGAATCGGTTGATTGTTCAGTTTTAGAGAATAAAATTCCGCTTAATCTATTTGTTCAAATTCCATTTTAAGAATAACATAATGCACGAAAACAGGGGATCAGTTTATGGTCCCCTTTTTTATTTTATTTCTCATCAGAAAAAACCGTACCGGTTAATTGCGAAATTTTCCTCCCGCTCCTGTTCAGGGACCATTTATTCTGACCCTCAACCTTTAAAACTGATTGTTGCTAACTTAAGGGATTAACGTTAATTTTGGCATCCAACATTAAAATCATGACTCAACCTAAGAAGTTCAATTGGATAGTTTTTACGGTGCTTGTTGTTGCAGCTATTGCTACCCGATTTATTCCTCACCCATTTAACTTTACCGCTATTGGAGCCGTTGCTTTGTTTTCAGGAGCAATTATGCCTGATAAACGATTTTCTTATTTGGTACCATTAGCTCTGCTGTTTATATCAGATCTATTCATAGGATTTCATTTCAGCATGCTACCGGTCTATGGCAGTTTTATGATTACAGTTTGGATAGGAACAAGGATAAAACAAAACCCAAACTGGAAATCGATTATTTCCGGATCTATAATTTCATCTGTTGTATTCTTTCTGGTAACCAATCTTCCTTTCTGGTATATAGACCAGAAACTTTATCCATTGACATTGGAAGGTACATTAGAAAGTTATAAAATGGCTATTCCATTTTTCAGAAATCAGGTAATTGGAGATCTTTTTTATTGCGGACTTTTATTTGGCATTTATTCATTAATTCCGGCCAAAGGAACATTAACACCAGTTTCTGTTAAAAAATAGCTGTTTTTATCTTACTAATTGAAAGTGAGTTAGTTAGAAACAGCATTACGCAATACCCAAAAATTCGTAAAAAAATAAACCCAGCCTTACGGGGCTGGGTCATTCTTTTCAACCTTACGGGGTTGAACTGGGATTAATCAATCTTACGGGATTGTGAATGGGTCAGTAATAAAAGTTCTTTTCTGATAAATTAAACGCCTTTTATTGGTATAAGATATTCACAAAGCGCCATTTTAGTCCCATTTGTAAGTTTCCGGTATTCACGTTGAAAATTTGAAGGTTTTAAATAGTCATTGACCCATTTCGGAAGATTTAATAATGATTTTTCACTTTAAATAACCTCCATTAACATGTTTGTTTCAATGGTTTACGGAATAATATTGAATGTCCCCCACCCTTTGCTGCAAATTGTAAGCATCATTCCGAAAAGGATTGAATATGTTAAAAAGGCTCTCCCATATCCTAATTGTTATCCTGATCACATCCGGAACCAGGTCCTTCGGTTCAGCTCCGGCTATGTTAGGATGGCAAAAATGCTTTGGAGGGTCGGCTCAGGATATTCCGGGATCAATTTCAAAATCGAATGATGGAAACATCTTCATCCTGGGAAATGTCGAATCTCACAACGGTGACATTACATCATATATGGCATCGACCGATATCTGGCTTACAAAAACAGATACAGCCGGAAATATTATTTGGAGAAAGACATTTGGAGGAAGTTCCATTGATGTGGGTATTTCTGTAATTGAGTTAGCTAACGGAAATATCTATATCGGCGGGTATTCATCTTCGGTTGATGGAAATATTTCGAACAGTAAAGGAAACTTCGATGTCATTCTATTATGTCTGGATGCGACAGGTAATCTATTATGGGAAAAGAACTTTGGTGGTTCCCAGGTTGACTTGTGTTATTCAATGATAGTTACGAATGACGGTAATTTTGCTCTTGGAGGTGCCACATTTTCTGATGATGGTGATGTAACATTTAATGAAGGCGGACAGGATATTTGGTTATTGAAGATAGATGTGAACGGAAACCTGCTATGGGAACTTAATTCGGGCGGTTCGGGTACTGACATTTGCTATGCACTGACACAAGATGCTGCAGGCAACATTTACGGAACCGGCACAACGAATTCAAACGATGGTGACATTACATTTCTCCATGGAAACTATGACGTATGCGTTTTCAAGGCCGCTAGCAATGGAAGCCTGATCTGGAATAAAACATTCGGAGGTTCGGAATATGAATCCGCTCAAACAATTCTGATTGATAACCAGCAAAAATTATTTGTCGGAGGTTACACTCGTTCAGACAATGGCGACATAACATCAAACGAAGGTTTTGGCGATGTCTGGTTTTTACAGGTTAGTAACCAGGGATCGTTGTTATTTCAAAAGACTTATGGTGGTACAGGATCAGAGAATCTTTACTCTCTTATCCAAACAATTGACGGCGGATATCTTTTAGCAGCCGGCACAACTTCGAATGACTTCGACATAAAGAATACATGTGGTTATGAAGATGTCTGGTTATTAAAATTGAACAGTCAGCTGAATACCGAATGGAGCAGAAATTATGGCGGCACCGGAAGCGACAGACCCGTGAAAATGATCAATAATACAAATGGAGGTTATTTGATCGCGGCATATACCTTCAGTAATGATATTGATGTGACCGGCCAGCATGGTTCGGCCGACATTTGGATAATTGGTTTCAGTTGTGTTATTCCTTCGGCATCATTCAGCACTTCAACAGCAGTATGCCTCGGCGATACCTTAATTATTCAGAACACTTCGTCCAATTCAATGTCATACAGCTGGAGTGTCAATAATGTGGTATTCTCCAACAAGCAATCAGTCGCAATTCCATTGCTGGTAACCGGAAATTATCATATTGAGCTTGCCGCCTCAACTTGCGCTACTGTATCTACATCTTCTACTGATATAACAGTAATCAATTGCACTCTGCCTGTTGTGAATATTCAGGCAAGCACCAACAATACATGCGTTAACAGCCAGGTTTATTATAACGATAACTCCAATGCAACGAGCTGGCAATGGACTTTTCCGGGAGGAAACCCGTCCACTTCCACTCTCAGGAATCCTGTTGTCACATATTCTCAGCCTGGAGTGTATAGTGTTATGCTGACGGCTACAAATATTTATGGTAATCAGTCTTCGATGCGTCTGAACTTTATGACAGTCAATTCGCTTCCGGCAACACCTGTAATTACAATGGTAGGAAATCAGCTTACAAGTTCGTTTGCTTCCAATTATCAATGGCTATATAATAATAATCCCATTGCCAATGCAAATTTAAGGCAATTCAATGCGACAACCGACGGAAATTATTCGGTAATGGTCAGCAATGCTTATGGGTGTACGAGTACTTCACAAACTGTTTATTACTCACTCACAGGAATAAACGAAGAATCATCTGGCATTTTTGTCGCCTATCCAAATCCAACAACCGGTCCGCTTAACATTATTATCCCTTCAAATTCATTCGGAACCATTTCCATCTATGATATGAATGGTTCGATACTACAGGAGAAAAGAATTGAAAGCGGTAGCGGATTAAAAACATCACTGGCAAATTATGCGCCGGGTATGTACAGAATAGTATTCACAGACAACAATTATAAAACAACTCAATTATCGATCATTAATTACTAAAACAACTTAACATGACATGGTTTGCATCCTTAGCATTATTTATTTATTTCGCAGGCATCATCTACATATTGCTGAATGGCGAAAAACGGAAAAAGTCAGTAAGCGGGAAGAGATAATCATTCTCTCCCACTGATAATTCCTCCCAGCAGTCCGCCGATTCCTCTGCTTTCTTCCCTGCGACCGAAAAATCCTGAAGCTGTGACAATACGATCAGCCAATCTGGAGAACGGAAGCGTCTGAAGATAAACAATACCCGGACCGGTCAGCTGGGCGAAGAAGAGTCCTTCGCCTCCGAACAAAACATTCCTGATGCCGCCTATGAATTGTATATCATAGTCGACGGAAGGTTGAAAAGCAACGAGGCATCCTGTATCGACACGAAGTCGTTCATTGGGTTTTAATTCCCTTCGAATGATAGCGCCGCCGGCATGTATGAAGGCTTTTCCATCACCCGAGAGTCGTTGAAGGATGAAACCTTCTCCGCCAAACAATCCGGCCCCGATTCGTTTGGTAAACTCCACACTAATATCAATGCCATGCGCGGCGCAGAGGAATCCGTCGCGCTGGCAGAGGAAATTACCGCCGAACTGAGAGAGTTCCAACGGTATAATTTTCCCCGGATAAGGGGCGGCAAAAGTCACACGTGATTTTGCATTGCCGTTATTAAGAAAAGTGGTGATGAAGAAATTCTCACCGGTGAGGATTCTTTTAAATCCGCTAAAGACTCCTCCACCGGTTGTAGTTTGCATCTCAATACCATCTTCCATAGACAGCATTGCTCCTACTTCCGCTCTCACTCCTTCGTGAGGGTCGAGTTCAATTTCTACGGCCTGAATATCGTCGCCGATGATTTTGTAATCAATATCGTGTGCCATATCAGTTTTTTTCCAACAAGGTTGTTTCAGCCGCCTTTAAAATATCAAATGCTCCTTCACGGGTGGCTGACTCCGCATATGCTCTTAACACGGGCTCTGTACCTGAAGCACGAATCAGCAGCCATTCGTTATTATTATCATCGAAGAAGTATTTATATCCATCGATACTCTCAACTCTTTTTACTTTATACTTTCCGAATGAATTGTATGCATTCTTGGCAGTGTTCTCAACGATTTTTCTTTTTACATCTTCTTTTAAATGCATATCGTTTCTTTCGAATGAAAACGGTCCGACGATTTCATAAATTTCATCAATAAGTTCAGTCAGGGTTTTACCGCTCTTTGCCATGAACTCCCATATCACCAAACCCATCCAGATACCGTCACGCTCCGGTATATGTCCTTTAATGGCGATGCCGCCGCTTTCTTCTCCACCCACGAGAACATCCTCATTCAACATTATTTCGCAGATATATTTGAAACCGATCTTAACGGTCTCGATCGGTAAACCATAATGCCTGCAAAGTTTTTCAACTTTTGGAGATGTACTAAATGCAGTACAGACTTTTCCTTTCATGCCCTTGTATTTCACCAGGTAATGAATGAGTAAGAGTATGATATGATGTGAATCAATAAAATTACCCTTGCCATCATACATCCCGATTCTGTCCGCATCTCCATCGGTAACAAGTCCGCAGTCAATGTTTCCCATTTTCTTAATCAGGTTACTGAATTCAGTGAGATTTTTGTGAATCGGTTCCGGTGCCTGGCCCATGAAGCCGGGATTATATTCACAATGCAAGGTTGTTATTTTAGGAAACAGTTGTTTCATTACATTCTGCCCCGCTCCATACATTGCATCATAGGCGAGATTTAACTTTGAATTTCTAATCGCATCCAGGTCGAAATTCTTTTTAACATGATCAATATATTCTGCTTCCATGTCAATAAATTCAACAAGACCTTTTGACTGAAAATCTTCGACTGAAAGTGAATTATAGTTAACGGTACAACTTTCCGGAATCAGATCTTCAACTTCCTGGACCAAAGACGGCTTCAAAGGTCCGCCATATGATCCTTTTAATTTAAATCCGTTATATGAAGGAGGGTTATGTGAAGCGGTAATAATTACTCCGAGAGAACATTTATGAGTAACAGTAGCAAAAGAAACAATAGGAGTTGAAACAAAGCCTTTTGCCAGAAAAACTTTGATGCCTTTCGATGCCAATACAATAGCTACAGTTTCTGAAAACAGCTTGCCGCCGAACCTGCAGTCGTAACCAACAATAGCTGAAGGATTTTTTGATTGTTTGAGTAACCAGTTTGCTGTTGCCTCGCTGACTCTGGCAACATTTTCAACTGTAAAATCACTGGCGATTATTGCCCGCCAGCCATCGGTACCGAATTTAATTTTATCCATGAAAGTAAATATTTCGAATTATAAGATGCGAAATTAGTATTATAAACCTAAAGTTAAAAGTCTAATCAGGAGCGAATTCCCCGTCTGTCCAGGGCTTTCTGAAAACGCCTTGCATTAACCAGATGCTGGTCGTAAGAAGACGCAAAGGCATGATATCCCGAAAAATCGTCTTTGGCACAGAAGTACATATACTTATGCGGTACATAATTTAATACAGCTGTTAAAGAAGACATGGTTGGAAGGCAAATCGGACCCGGCGGAAGTCCGGCATATTTATAGGTATTATACGGTGATTCAATTTCTTTATAAACATTCAAAACTCTGGAAACAGTAAAGTCGCCCAGGGCATATACAAGGGTTGGATCTGCCTCCAGTTTCCAGTTCTTCTTAAACCGGTTAATGTAAACTCCGGCAATGACAGCTTTTTCATCTTCCCTGTTCGTTTCCATCTGAACTATTGATGCCACAACGGAAACCTGAACAGGAGTGAGATTTATTGATGCTGCCCTGGCAAGTCGTTTCGCATTCCAGTATTTATTGTACTCTTTCTTCATTCTTTTCAAAAAGCTGTCGGCTGAAGTATTCCAGTAAAATTCATAGGTGTTCGGTAAAAACATGGCAAGTACGTTATCGGGTGTAAACCCCAGCCTTTTCGTATAGTCTGAATCATTCAGCAAATTCAAAATGGCATCCTTGCGGGCTTCAATCTGCTCTTCGATTCGTAAAGCCAGTTGTTCCTTAGTTCTGATGTTATTAAAAATGACGTTTACAGGAACCTGTCTTCCTGAACGAAGCAGCGTTATCAGGTCCTTATTACTCATTTTTGGAAGAAGCTTATATTTCCCGGGCCTGACATTTTTATCATACTTCATCTGCCTTGCAGTCCAGCGAAATGACTTTTCATCCAACAACAACTGGCGTTTCTCCAAAATCTTCACAACGTCTTCAAAGTTCGCTCCGGTTGGAATAAATAGAAATTCCTTATCTGTCGCGCCAACAATATTGGTCTTGTAGATCTTTAATGCCATTATGACTCCCAACGTTAGTACAACAATGGCAAGAATTCCGACAGTTGACCAGGCAATACGCTTTATCAGGCCTTTATTCATTTTCAGTGAAAGTAGTTTTGGAATTAATGTAACGGTTAAATTGAGTTAATTATTTCTCAACAAATAACAGGTTTCTTCGCGTTCAAATTTCGGCATTTACATTGAAACATTAACGATTTGTTCACGTGGCAGTAAACATCTGTTTACATCGTCAGGGTACTTTTGAAAAAAAGTCAATGGAAAACATAATCAGAGTTTTAGTTGTAGATGATGAGCCGGATGTAGTAGAAATTCTAAGATATAATCTGTCAAAAAATAATTATGATGTGACAAGTGCCTATAGCGGCAAACAAGCAATAGAAAATGCACTTAAAACGTTACCAGACATCATTATTATGGATATCAGAATGCCTGAAATGAATGGAATTGAAACCTGCAGGGAAATCAGAAAGATTGATCAGTTAAAAGATATTCCGGTATTATTTCTAACGGCGGATTCGGATGAGTATACCACAATGAGCGCATTTGATGCCGGAGCCAGTCACTTTATTACAAAGCCGATAAAACCGGGGCTCATAACCGGAATGATAAACGAACTTTTACAAAATAAAATATGATTTGGTTAGTAGGTAAAGATCTGAACCAGTATCGCCCTCTACTGCATACTTTTTCAAACCAGAAAATCGCCAGTAAACACTATGAAAGTTTAACTGACGCTTTAAGAGTCCTGGATCAGAAACCAGATGCAATACTAATAGATATTGACGGTGTGGAGCAATTGAGCCTTGAGTTTTGCTGGATAGTGAATCACAACATCAATTATAAGAAGGCAAGCATTTTTATTTTCTCGTCAAATGCTGATGAAACGCTGGAGGTATCCGCTTTTGAAGCCGGAGCGTCTGATTTTATAGTTAAGCCATTTCGTAAGGATGCGGTTCTCAGCAGAATTCAATCGAGGCTGAATAATTTTTCAGAGAATCATCTGATTCGCTCGTCTTTAAATGGAGAAACCGTTCTGGAAATTAATAAAGAAGAGTTCTCAGTACTTTTCAAAGACGAAATGATAACTCTTTCCCGTAAAGAGTTTGAACTTTTGTACTTACTGGCAGGAAATCCGGGTAAAGTTTTTAGCCGGGAGGAACTCTACAAAAGGGTCTGGTCAAATGAATATGATCCAAAAGACCGGACAATCGACGTGCATATTCTTCGGCTTAGAAAGAAGCTGGATGACAATATTATCACGACCCTAAAGGGCGTGGGTTACCGGCTGAATTTGAAAAAATAGCTTTTTGCTTGAAAAATAGCTATTTAAACAAATTTGTAACAGTGGAACACACAAACAATTAACATAGACTTAATAAACAACGAACATTTCGTTAACCCGTCTGACGTTTATTTACAAAAAAATAAACCGAAGACATGAAGTTAAAATCTACACTATTTGTGATTCTCATCAGCCTATTAGCCACCCGATCCTTTGGTCAGGAAACAACTGAAGATACTCTTGCTAAAACAGGTGAGAATATTATACAGACTATGGATGTAAAAAGCAGATTAAAATTTAGCGGATACATACATGCTCAATACCAGATCGCAGACTCTGCCGGTCTGGCAACGTTTGAGGGAGGAAATTTCCCAAGCGGAACAGACAAGCGATTTATGTTACGTCGTGCCCGTTTGAAAGCTGTTTACACTGCTCCGTTAAATGAGCGCGAAATTTCCACCAGTCAATATGTATTTCAGATTGACATCGTTGAAACCGGAGCCAGTCTCAGGGACATGTATGCAAAATTTACCGATCCGTGGATTGGTTGGGTTTCAGTAACTGCAGGATTACAAAACAGACCTTTTGGTTTTGATATTGCCTATTCATCAAGTATGAGAGAAACACCTGAAAGGGGTCGTATGTCACAAATCCTGTTCCGTAATGAGAGGGATCTTGGCGCCATGCTTACTTTACAGGGGCCAAAAACCTCCGACTGGAATTGGATTATGCTTGAAGCAGGATTGTTTAATGGTGTTGGCGGACCAAGTGCCGGTCAATCTGTTTCCGATTTTGATAAATACAAAGACTTCATCGGCCATTTATCGGTTACCCGCTCTAACAAATCAGAAAATGTAAAATGGGGAGCCGGAGTTTCCTACTATAACGGAGCCTTCAGAGTTGATAACGATACTATTTACCAAAGGGCAACTGATCCAACAGGTATAAAAGCTTTTAACATCGAAAGTTCTACAGGAAATAAAGGGAAATATTATGCACCTCGTAAATATGTTGGTGTTGATGCGCGTGTAAATATTGACTGGGGATTGGGAATGACTGCATTAAGAGCTGAGTATATCCAGGGTGACCAGCCTGCACCATATCACAGCAGTACAGATCCCGGCAGAGTTACAGTTAGCCCATATGAAAAAGTTACTAAGCCAATTTTTAACAGGAAATTTAACGGAGCATATTTTTATATAGTTCAAAATTTAGGAACTTCTCCGGTTCAGGCTATATTCAGATATGACTGGTATGATCCGAATACGGATGTTAAAGGAGATGAAATCGGCAAGCCGGTTGCAGCCGGATTTACACCGACAAATGAAACGGATGTAAAATTTTCAACTATAGGACTTGGTCTTGCATACCATTGGGATGCAAATGTAACGTTACTCGGATACTGGGATAAAGTTACCAATGAGACTACAACCAGTTCAACAGTAAATCAGCTCTATCATAACGATCTTGAAGATGATGTATTAACACTTCGTGTTCAGGTTAAATTCTAACAACATAACCAATAAATAAATAAAATGAAAAAAATTCTCTTAATCGTATCAATAGTGTCAATTGCAATGCAATTGAAAGCGCAGAAAATCATGGTAAAAGGTAGCGATACCGTATTACCATTGACACAAAAAGAAGCAGAAGTTTACATGAAAAAAAATGCGGGTAAATCCATTACAGTTGTTGGCGGAGGAAGCGGAGTTGGAATAGCGGCATTGCTTGAAAACTCAGCAGACTTAGCAATGTCATCACGAAATATAAAAATGGATGAGAAAATGAAATTGCAGGATGCGGGACGTGCATTTAAAGAGGTAATTATTGCAAATGATGCACTTTCGGTAATTGTAAATCCGGGCAACAAAGTTTCCAAATTAACCCGTGAGCAACTCGAAGGAATTTTCACAGGTAAAATTAAAAACTGGAAAGAAGTTGGCGGAGATGATTTGCAGATCGTAGTTTATTCGCGCGAAACCAGCTCTGGAACATATGAGTTCTTCAAGGAACATGTCATGAACAGAAAGAATTATGCTTCGTCTGTACTAAACATGCCTGCTACAGGTGCAATTATTCAGTCGGTAAGTCAGACAAAAGGTGCTATTGGCTACGTCGGACTTGCATATGTTACAAAAGAAGTAAAGGACATAGCCGTTTCTTATGATGGTAAAACATTTGTTCAATCATCAATTGAAGCTGCCAAGAATAAAACCTACCCGATTGTTCGTCCGCTTTATTACTACTATGCAACTTCAAAAGAGGCAATCGTCAAACCATTTCTTACATTTGTTCTATCAGAAGAAGGACAGAAAATAGTTACTGAAGTAGGTTATATTCCTTTGAAGTAAAATTTTAATATTACAGTTTAACAGAGCAGCGGTGGTATAACCACTGCTGTTTCTGTAAGCTGATGAATAATGTTAAAGTAATGTAACAATAGTGTTAAGTGAATTAAGAAAGTGAAAAGATTTTTTGAAAAACTTGTTGAAGGGCTTTTATTTTTAAGCGGTTCTGTTTCGTCTCTGACAGTTCTGCTTATTGTTGTTTTTCTTTTTAGTGAAGGTTTGTCGTTGTTCAATACTTCACCTATTGAAAACCACAATGTAATTGTGGTAAACAAAAACAATAAAGTTAAGGACCTGTCAGCCGCTCAATTGAAAGAAATCTTTGATCAGAATATTACTAACTGGCAAAATGTAGGTGGTGGTAACGATACTATAATTCTTTTCACAATTAATGATCTGACCGCTTATATTTCTGAAGAAGAAGCCGGAGAAAATTTTGAATTTTTACCTCATAAAATTGATTCATTAGTTGATGCATATCCGGGTATGCTTGCCGTGTTTCCTGACAAGTATCTGGCAAAGCCTATGCGAGGGAGACTTGTTGATGTTGACAAAAATAATGTGCCGGATTTTATTTCGGGCAAACAATGGTTTCCAACAGCGGAGCCGGCAGTTCAGCTTGGAGTTTTACCATTAATACTAGGAACTTTACTGGTTTCTTTTTTCGCAATTGTAATTGCATTACCAATCGGTCTGGCCACGGCTATTTATATGGCTGAAATCGCTGATGAACGATTGAGAAAAATACTTAAACCAATTATAG
>CAZAON010000275.1:0-6470 GCA_964486655.1 uncultured Flavobacteriales bacterium | reverse complement strand
ATGCCTTTCTGTAATAATCAAAAAGCGGTTTGAAGTTAGCGGGATTGCCTCCGATAATGGCAAACACCACCGGCAATCCGAGACGAGCTGCACGCAACACAGACTCAGGAGTTCCTCCCACTGCTATCCAGATATCGATCGGACTTTCTGCTCTCGGATGAATTTCCTGGTTCTTCAATTCGGCTCTGAAATTGCCTTTCCAGCTGATACGTTTTTCATTGTTGATTTTTACCAGTAACTCAAGCTTCTCTTCGAACAGTTCGTTATAGTCATTCAGGTTATAACCGAACAAGGGAAAGGATTCAGTAAAGCTGCCCCGGCCAACATTCATTTCCGCACGGCCGCCGGAGAGCAGATCAATCGTTGCAAAACTCTGGTATATGCGAACGGGATCGGAAGAACTGAGAACAGTTACGGCGCTTCCAAGCTTGATCCTTTTCGTAACGGTTGCTGCAGCGGCAAGAATAATCTCTGGCACTGAAACCGCATAGTCGGGACGGTGATGTTCACCAATACCAAAGAAATCGAGTCCGGATTCGTCTATCAGTTTTACTTCCTCAATTATTTCCTTTAACCTCTTACCCGGATTGCTGTTGGCATTAATATCGCCGAACATGCTTATACCTATTTCCATAGGGTAAAAGTAAGGTAATTATTCAAACCAGCATTTTCAAACTGTTATAACGAGATGGGACACAGCGTTTCGAATAAATTAATTTCTTAAAAATTTAAATGCGTAATGCTGCTTTCCAGGAAAGACCAGAAAATAATTCCCCGGACGGATTCTACTAACATTAATCAAATTACCGACCTGGTATCCGTCTAGAATAACCTGACCGGACGAGTTAATTATTTTATAATAAGAATTACTGATACCTTTGATTAAAATATCATCAAGGACAGGATTTGGATACAATAAAAAGTGATTTGACTCGATTTGATCAATAGTATTAATTGTTGAATTAAATTTGGCAACATACCCAATCCTGGAAGATCCATCACGCTGCAACCCGCACAGATACATACTTTGGCCTGTAAAAATTATATCACTCACTTCCGGTGATGGAAAGTCAGGAATTGATAATATCATATTCGTAAGCCTGTTCCCTGATAAATCATATTGATACAATACGGAATTAAAATTAGAATTAACCACTGTTAATACATTATTATTTAAATAAAAATTCTCTTTGTTCTTATTTAATAATGAACCTCCGGTAATTGTATCTGACCAAAGTAATTGGCCGGTCGATGAAATGCCGGCAACAATGCCATATGACCCGGCCGAATTTCCCGTACCCAGTACATAAATATTTCCCGCAGTATCCGTAAGAACATTTGTAATATCACCGGTTGCACCTCCATTATATGGATGGGTAAATTGTACGGTCCAGATAGTATCTCCTGTCAGATTAGTTTTAGCGAGTCCGCACTTGTTATTTTTTGATCCACCTATAATTGCATTCCCGTTTTTGTCAACTGCAAATGCGGCATGACATTCATTTACTTGTAAAGGCAATTCTGTCTGCCATTTGAACACTCCGGCGGAATCATAATACAAGAGCGAACCGACACCACTGAAATTAAAGGTCCATAAATAAATTCCGGAATCTCCGGTAAGTTCAGCTGCCCTGACATATCCCGTATTCCATCCGGGTAAATTCGAGAATGTGCTTGACCATCTGAAATTTCCACCTGTATCATACCGGCAGATACCGGCGACCATGTCTGACCCATCCTTCATTAGTCCGGCCAGGTATACATTTCCACGACTGTCAACACATGCATCGCTGAAATCATCAGGAGAGGCGAATCCGGGTGAATTAAAAATTCCACCTGTTACACTATCACCATTTGCATTAAATTCAGTATAAAACATATTATTCGTTCCGCTTTGATCTTCGTAATGACCGGCAGAAATAATTTTATTATCTAATTTGAATAAACGCCATGTGAAAGCAAGTTCTAAAAAATCCGGAACCGTTCTGAATCTTTCCGTACCCATCGAATCATATGAAAAGAGTGCAGATTTAATAGTAGAGGCTGTGTCCATAAATCCATTAACGAAAACATTTCCTGAAGTGTCAAGGATCATTGATTCAGCATGACTATAGCTGACTGAATCAGTCAAAGCTTTCACCCATTGCAATTGATACTGAGCTTTAACATTTATACTGATTATCAGTAAAATAATGCTGCAGGTAAACTTCATTTTCATGAGGATTTATGTTCTAATTTGAATATTAACGGAAAAAGTACTGAATATAATTTAAAAAGTAAAATGAGAATAAACCATTTCATTTAAAGTGAATATAAATATTAAAATATTGTAAGATAATTAAATGCTAATATAGCAAGAAATTAATAAAAAATCAAAGTTGTTATGAGATGAATGCTAATCTTAAAATCGCATTGTACTCATTCAGCCGTGAATTTCAGGCACTTTTTCAAACAGCTTTTTCAAAAGTTTGTCCGGGAGCAAATCCGTCAACCTTAACAGACGTTCGCCAAATTCGGGCTTGTTTTTTATATAATAAATACTAATTTTAACCCATACTCATTTTAACTGAGTCTACAATAATCTCCTAAAGCCCCCCCTCTGCTTGATGAAGAATTTTGTACTCTTTATTGCTATTCTATTTGGTCAGCTTCAATCGTTCGCCCAATGCAATTATGTATGGGCTCAATGGCGTGATCAGGGACAAACTGATACTGCTGCCGGCGTTATTAATGTAAACGGTGCCATCGTTAATATCCGAATGATGGCGAACTACAATTTTAATTTTACTCCTGATATATATAATTACTCATCTTTCGCCGGCTATCCGGATGCTCCGGTTAATGATACTGTTCCCCGTTTGAACTGGGCCAGTGGCGCCGCCGCAACTTCGGGCGTAACAACCATCTGCTTTTCTCCGCCTGTAACCGATCCTGTCCTGCTGCTTTCGTCGGTCGGATCCGCCTGGATAACCGTTTCACTGGACTTCTCATCTCCTTATAATGTACTGTACGACGGAGGTGGCAATATTTATCACAGCAATACGACTCTTGAAGGTCATGAAGGATATTGTGTGCTTGAATTTCCCGGAACAATTTCCTGTATTACAGTTTTTTCAACTACTCCCGAAAATTTTACGAATATAAACTGGGGCGTGAAGAATCCGCTCACAGCCGATTTCACTTTTACGAACAATTGTCAGAATAATGGAATCGCTTTTTCATCGGCTACCTCATCAATTAATTCTCCGGGCACATTGACCGGATTTCACTGGGATTTTGGCGATAACAGTACTTCAACTTTACAAAATCCGTTACACAATTATTCTGCTCCCGGAATATATAACGTACAATTGGTTGTTACTTCTAATAATTTATGCAGCGATACGATTTATAAATCGATTACCGTAATTCCGTCTTATAGCACAAATCAAATTATTAGTTTATGCAACGGACAATCTTACACAATTAATTCGCACACCTATTCCTTTAACGGAATCTATTATGACACTCTCGTAACCGGCCTGGGCTGTGATTCCATTATCGTAACGGATCTTAGAATATCTTCTTCGTTAAACATTTTGAATCCTCAAACCATTTGTGAAGGCGGACAATATATTTTCAATTCACATATTTATTCAATCGCCGGAAATTATTTCGATACCCTTTCAACGGTTAGCGGCTGCGATTCCATAGTGAATACCCAACTTACAATCATGCCTTATATTACTTCAAACAATGTACAGTCTCTTTGTCCGGGCGAATCCTATTTGTTTAACTCTCATATTTACATTTCGGCCGGACCATATTACGATACTTTACAGAGCGGAACGGGTTGCGATAGTATAGTCATCACCACAATTCAAATTCAATCTCCTCCTATAATAACTTTTTCTCATCCCGCTGATATTTGCAGCGATGCGAATCCTGTTCTATTGAATTATGCATCACCCCCGGGAGGTCAGTACAATGGTTTGGGTATTATGAATAATGAATTCAATCCGCAAACCGCATCAATTGGCACACACCAGATTACTTATACCTACACCGATCCCGCAACAGGTTGCAGTAATTCAGCACAGGAAAATATTACTGTCCGTCCTCTACCATTAGCAAAATTATCGGTCACACCTGATCGCGCACAACTCCCTGACTCGAAAATTTCTTTTATTGATATGACTCAAGGTACTGCAATCAGTCATTGGGATTTCGGCGATGGTTCATACTCTTCTGATGAAAGTGGTCAACATTATTACAATGATACCGGTCAATTTCAAATTACATTAATGGTCACCGATATCTATGGCTGCACCAATATAACAGGCATAACTGTATTCATTGATGCTGCATTTTCATTTTACGTGCCGAATGCATTTACTCCGAACGGAGACGGAATGAATGATTCATTTACCGGTACGGGCTCGGGGATCAGTACATATGAAATGAAAATTTTTAATAGCTGGGGTGAAGAAATTTTTACCACAACAGATTTGAATGTTCCTTGGAAAGGACATAATGCCCATGATGGCACTTATGTTTATAAAATAAATTTACAGGATGGACATGGAGAGGAGCATGAATATGTGGGAAAGGTGACGGTTGTGAGGTGATGGTTTCCCTGGGCTGAGGGACGAAGTCTTCGCTTCAAACTTGTTGCTTTATTTTGAATGCGTAATTAGCGACAGACTTCGCCAAAAAACTACTGAATCACCAGTTTAGCTACCTTTTTGCTTTCTCCGGATAATCGAATATAATACAATCCGGATTTCAACTCATTTCTGGCCAGATAATATTCATAAGTCGATTCTTCCTGTTTCATGTCTTTCAGAATCTTTACAGTCTGGCCCATTTCATTCAGTAATTCCATTCGTACATGTTGCGATTTTGACAAAGAATATTTTATGGTAGCTCCTGTTGTGGCCGGATTTGGATATACTTCCAATGAATTTACTTTTCTTACCGAAAGATCTTTGACACTAACAATATCACTTACATCCGTAATATTCGAACTGAAAATTCCATGACAATGAGTTGCTACAACTACTAATCCGTCTGTCGGCCTGTAATCAATCATATCACATACCGCATTTCCGATTGTATTCGTACCCTGTTGCACCCAAACCGTATTCAATCCATCTAAAAATGTTGTGGCATAAAGTCCGGTGCTTGTCGCTGCCAGATAAACCGTTCCTCCTGTTACCGGGAGAATCTTCAGCCAGCGAACGGAAGGACCATTTCCGGTACCCGATGAGTTTGCTTCCAGATTGCCGGCAACTCTCTGCCAGGTTGTTCCGCCATCATTAGAATAAAAAATGCTGTATACATTATAGTTCGAAAATGAAACCATAAG
Organism: uncultured Flavobacteriales bacterium; assembly: GCA_964486655.1. Taxonomy (GTDB): domain Bacteria; phylum Bacteroidota; class Bacteroidia; order AKYH767-A; family 2013-40CM-41-45; genus JADKIH01. The sequence continues at coordinate 1,123 of CAZAON010000275.1, read as the reverse complement.
ATTATCCGCATTTGTCGGATCTACGGCAATTGAACTTATGTTTGATGCGACCGGAAAATTATTCGGAGAAAGTAATCCGGTTATATTTGTTCGGGAAGGGGTTCCAGTATTTGCATTGTCGATTCGAAATAAATACTGATAAGATGTTCCGTAATAAAGTCTGTTTGCGGGAACAGTCGAGGCCGCAAGAGCCGTAATTTTCATGGAAGCAATTGGCAATGTATCAGGAAACATCACCCAATTTGTCGTGATCGAATCCCAGTTTGAAGCATAGGGAATTCCGCTCAGATCATCGTTACGCCACAAATGTTTTCCGCCCGCGAGATACATGATGTTGTTATTATTTGGATCGATAATGTACGGGTTGATGAAAACATAATCGCTGTCGCCACCGATAGGATCAATGCGCGCGAAACTATCGATGACTCCGGCCGCATCGAGTTTTGCTTTCATCATTTTTCCGTTTTGTATGGAGAAATAATAGGCCGATTTATTATCCGCTATCGCGCAGTAACTTCCATCACCGCTTCTTGGTGAGACCCATGGAGCTGTCGGATTAGAAGAGTTTGTAAACCAGGAACCATTGTCCTGCGCTCCACCGATAATTACATCATCGACGGATGCATGATCGATTGCACACGTATAAAATTGTGTTGTCAGGTATCCATTATTCAGTGATGTCCAAACAACAGTCGAAGCTGTATTGTCGGTTGTTTTAAAAATTCCTCCATCGTTTGCTGATATCATCGTGTTTGGATCGGATGGAAGAAAAACTATTTCATGCTGATCGGGATGATGATTTAGATATGCGTCTACTACAGGCAAAGAGGCTCCTATTTCATACCCTCCAATAAAGGTTGTTTGTGTCGGATCGGCAAATGCATTGGTAGAGCGGTAAAGATTTGTTCCGCCGATAAATAGAGTATTCGGATCGTTTGGTTTAACGCGAAGGGTGATATCGTATGATCCCTGCGATTGGTATTTATCGAAGGGTCCGCCCGTTGTTGGCAAATTAGCGGAACGATCTTCCCATACTCCGCCGCTGCCACTGCCGTTTCCGGATACGTATGTGTATTTCCACAAGCTATTCCACTCTACATCTCCAAGGTAATTCGTATCGGGC
>CAZAON010000274.1:0-4702 GCA_964486655.1 uncultured Flavobacteriales bacterium | reverse complement strand
TGGCGATAGGATTCGCTATAGCTGTAAATGAACTTACCGCTTTTCTTAAAGTCTGCTAACGCGCTGCGGATTTCCTCAATCGTCGCAATGCCGGTTTGCAAAGAAGAAAGATCAAGAAATATTCCCTTGATATTCTCATCGGTCTTCGCCTTAGAAATATTTTTCAGAATCTCGTCCAGTCCGGGCGAATGTTCCATATTAAAATTAAAACCGCCATCCTGAAAAGGATTCTTATTTGCCCGCTCTTTGATTTCACCGTCAAAGCTGATCTGAAGTACTGAGTTTTCTTTAACCGAAACCGGACTGTCATCTTTGAGAGTCATCATTAATCCCGAAATTATTGCGGTCAGGATCAGGAATATCAAAAAGATGGATAGTAGAAATCCCACCATCGAGGCAAGCATGAACTTGAAGAACTGTTTCATATTTTTTGCATTTTGGTGCAAATGTAAAACTATGCATTGATTTGCTTGTCGGTTTTTCAGAATTAAGTACGTTTGAAAAAAAATTTAACAAGTGTATAACACAGTTATATTGCTGGGAACCAATACGGGTGATTTGTCGCTTAACCTGAATCGCGCGATTCGACACATCGATGAACGCTGCGGAAGGGTGATTAATAATTCGTCCGTATATAAAACAGCGCCCTGGGGTCTATCGGATCAGCCTTATTTTCTCAACCAGGTCATCCAGGTTGAGACGGCACTTTCTCCCGAAGATCTGCTCAATCAGCTGCTTTCGATTGAGACAGAAATGGGAAGAGAGCGCCAGGTTAAATGGGAGCCCCGTCTGATAGACCTTGATATCCTGTTTTTTGAAGATAAAGTGATTAGGAAGGAGGGTTTGGTAATACCTCATCCGCATCTTCATGAAAGGAGGTTTACACTCGTTCCATTGGCCGAAATTTTACCGGGATATATGCATCCCGTTTTGGGGAAAACTGTCAGTGAATTGCTTTCAGTCGTTCCCGATGATCTAAATGTGACCATGACTGAAAAGGCCGGTCATTCAATCAACAGAATTTAGCCGAGCGAAATCTACAAATGGCCAAAAAATTAAAGTACGATTATATAGTCGTTGAAGGGAATATCGGTACGGGTAAAACGTCGCTGGCAAAGAGGCTTTCGGCCGATTTTAGTACCCGTCTGGTATTAGAACGTTTTGCTGAAAATCCGTTTCTGCCGCTCTTTTATGATCAGCCCGGCAGGTATGCGTTTCCGCTCGAACTGTCGTTTCTGGCCGACCGTTATCAGCAATTAAGCGATGAACTTTCTTCACAGGATTTATTCCGGCAGCAGACCGTTTCTGACTACATTCTGAGTAAATCATTGATCTTTGCCAATATTACCCTCCGAGACGATGAAAACAGCCTGTATCAGCGTCTTTTTCATATTATTAATCCGCAACTCCCTAAACCTGATCTGCTCGTTTACCTTCATAAAGACACCGGTTTATTGAAACGAAATATTGAAAAAAGGGGCAGGTCTTATGAGAAAAATATTTCGGAGGATTACCTCAGGAAACTCGATGACGGGTACTGGAATTATTTCAAACAAATGTCGGATGTCAGAATTGTGGTGATAGATTCGAATGAAATAGATTTTGTAAATGAGGAAAAACATTACCGGCAGATAATCGAGATTATCGGACGGGACTATACGCCCGGTATACATCGGATATACCCTGTTTTATAGAGAACTGTCCGCCAATTTTTATTGATTTAAAACATCATATGATTAATTTTATAATATTCCGCAACTACATCCTCTCATGCATGATTAGACTCTTTACGCTATTAGTTTTATTAGTCGGGAGTAATTTTTTGGTGAGCGGACAAACACCGGCATCTCGTGGCGGGTATTCGCTTTCTGATTTTAATACATGGAGTTTTGGCGCTTCTATGGGTCTGACATATCCCCGAACCGATATTACCGGAAATGGCGGTGGATTTGGTATTAGTCTGAATGGAACAAAGTTTCTTTCAAATCATTTCGCATTGCAGGCCAGACTGATTCATGCTTCAATTTCCGGAGAAGACATCAACCGTCCCGACTATAAATACAACTCAACAATAAATTATGATTTTACGCTGAATGCAATTCTTCAATCAAACAAATTGATTTTATTGCCTCAGCCGTTAAGAGATAAAGTGGCGCTCTATGTTTCCGGTGGTATTGGTATCATTAACTATACTCCTGATATCTGGTTAGACGGCGGATATTTTACATTGCATGGAATCTATTCGCAGTATACACAGGAATATGATACATTCAATTACAGTGGCACCACTGATTTAATGGTGCCATTTTCCATTGGTGCAAAGTATCATCTGAAGGATAAAATTTCTCTCAATCTTGAATATACGTACAGGGTAACAAATGGAGATAAACTCGATGGGTTTTTCAAATTATTATCAAACAATGACAGTTATTCATTCATAAATGTTGGTGTAATATTTTTACTGGGAAAAAAATCAAAATCTATTGAGTGGACAGCGCCTGATGATCCTTCATATGCGGAGATGGAGGCGTTAAAATTGAAATTGGAAAAACTTTCTGTCGATACTGACGGAGATGGAGTCCCGGATGTTCACGATAAGGAACCGAATACACCGGCAGGTTATCAGGTATACGGCGACGGAAGGTCTGTTGATACGGATGGTGATGGCGTAACGGATAAGCTGGATGAAGAACCATTTTCACCGAAGAATGTGAAGGTTGATAATATGGGAAGAGAAATTCGTCCCGTAGTTGAAGCTACTCCTGCTAATACACCTGCAATTGTTACGGAAGCTGAAAAACCTTCAGCAATGCCTTCCATTTATTTTGATTTTGACAGCTACCGGATTTCAAAAGAATATTCTGATGAAATTCAGAAAATCGCAAAGCTTATGCAGTCGAATAAATCTGTTAACTACATGATTTCCGGAATTTGCGATAACAAAAATGAGATGCATCAGATCGATATCAGCAACCGTAGAGCGGAAGCTGTAAAAAATCAACTCGTAAAGAAATACAAAATTAATCAGGCCCGGCTCAAAACAGAAGTCCTCTTTGTGCCTCCCGATTTTTCAAAGCCATCCGTTAACCGAAGGGTGGATTTGAAACCAAGATAATAACTGGGATAGGGGCTAAGCGAGAGCGAAGCCCTTTTTTTATTGAAGATTGAAGAATGAATATAATTTAGACATGTATCGCTATTTGATATGATTATTATTTAATTTATCCGGATTTTGGTAATTACATTGGTTACAGGTCTGCATAAGTGGGCTTCGGCGAATAGTTATCGTCGTTTTTAAATAATCGAAGCGAAGTAAAACACTTTATTACCGAAAATGTTCATGGAATTTTTTTTATCAGACTTTTAAATTTTTCTAAAAAAATATTCGGGATTTCATTTAACAGTTGCATAGCCGGTATACAGATATCGTATATCTTTTGTATCTTTCAATATCTAACTTTAAAATCCAATTAATATGAAAAAAATCATCTTAACACAACTAATCATGATTATTTTGCAATTGCTTTATGCAAAAGGGAGTTATTCGCAGATTGTTTATGAGCATACATATCCATTTGTATATTCCTTGGCTAATTGCCGGATACAATTAAAAGATATTGGTAACGGCGATTATAAATATATTTATACTGATTATTCTACTAATGAGTTGAAAATATTTAATATAGATCATACTCCATTTTTAACTATTCCAATTACTGAGCCAATGGTAAATGAGCAGGAATATGTAATTGGCTACGTGACAAAATCACTTTTTGATTGCGATACTTCAATGATTGAATATGCCCTTATGCCTGTTAATTGGAGAAGAACGTTATACATTCTACGACAGGATGGAACAATATTATTTAGTAGAGACAGTACAATCGCAACTTATTGCGTAGGCTGTTTCAGCGGATCATATGATGTAAGACCAATCGTCAATACTCCCTCAGGAGCAAAGTTGTTTTTAGCTAAAAACGATAATAACGGATATCAAATGACTGTTGATGTTTATTCGTTATGTGGAACGTTACCGATGGAAGCTGATCCGATTCTCGATAACTCAAACATGTTAACGGTTTTTCCTAACCCGGCGCATAAATCTGAGATCTATTTTAAATTAAATAATTCTAATGTAGTTCTAAGGTCGTTTTTAGAGATTTATGATAGTTCAAACAGATTAATTAAATCAATTGATTGGAGTGATCACTCTGACCAGTGTGTTTTTGATGGAAGATTTTATGGTAGCGGGCTCTATTATTACCGCTTAATTTCAAATAAAAATATTTTGCAATCAGGTAAATTCATTATTAACTAATTTAAAAATCAAAATCATGAAAACAAACAAATTATTCAGAAGCACAGTTTTAGTAATACTTTTAATTGGGGGGGGGTATTTTATTAACCGCCAGTAAGTTAAGTGCGCAAGTAACAAATCCTACTAATTCTATTAATCCAACGGACTATGTAGGAAGTTCTAACAATATTCCAGTAAAATATAAAGCAAACTCCATTCAATATGGTTTGTTAGACACTACCGGTCTCTGGGGCCTGAGTGATTGGAATGCTAACCCGGGTTTTTTCCCAAGCTATCGTCTCGATGTAGATACCGGAGACATCAATATTAATAGTATGGGTTATGGCTATCGCATCGGAGGTAGCGGAACATCAACAAGTGAATATGTATTAAGGCATAACGGAA
>CAZAON010000273.1:0-26380 GCA_964486655.1 uncultured Flavobacteriales bacterium | reverse complement strand
TGTGTTTCCAACAGTTTTTGAACTTCTGCTTCACTTTGAGTTTGTGCAAAAAGCGTAGAATGCAGATACAGAAATAGAATTAAAATTAAAAAGCGGATACTCATTGTGTGGAATTTGAACCAAAGTTAAAAAAAATGAATTAGTGGCATAGTGTATTTTTTAACCCCAAAATCTACAATCTTCAATCACTTCACCCTTCCCAGCTTAATCATATTCGTCCGTCCCTGTTCACCGAGAGGCACACTAGCGAGGTTGATGATAATGTCATTCGTATTAATGTAACCATTTTCTTTCAGTCTGTCCTGGAGCTCGAGAATGGTTTCATCGGTTGAGACAACACGATCGTAATAAAAAACCCGCACTCCCCAAACCAGTGTAAGTACGTTAAGCATGGAAGGCATGTCGGTGAAAATAAGTATGTCTGCATTCGGACGTTGTGAAGAAACCTTAAATGCAGTATAACCCGAACGTGTAATGGCAACGATTGCCCGTGCACCGACTTGCGATGCCATGACACAGGCATTATAACAAACAGAGTCAGAGATGAAAGTATTACTCGTCACTTCCGGAATATGAAAACGATTGTAACGATATCCCTGTGCTTCAATTTTAGTAATGATGGTACGCATGTGTTCGACAACACGCACAGGGTATAGTCCGACCGATGTTTCACCGCTAAGCATTACAGCATCGGCTCCGTCTATTACGGAGTTTGCGACATCGTTCACTTCGGCGCGAGTAGGCGTATAATTGGAAATCATGCTTTCCATCATTTGCGTGGCGATGATTACAGGTTTGGAAGCCTGGATACATTTATTCACCAGCATTTTCTGAATGAGCGGAACTTCTTCCATGGGTAATTCAACACCCAGATCGCCCCGTGCAACCATGAGTGCATCTGTTTCACGAATGATGTGATCGATTTCGTCTAATGCTTCGGGCTTTTCGATCTTGGCAATGACTTTACAATTTCGTCCCGACTTTTCAATGCGCTGACGGAGATCGATGATGTCGGCCGCTGTTCGTACAAAAGATAATCCGATCCAATCCACATCATGTTTGAGAGCGAAATTCAGATCCTGCAAATCTTTCACTGTCAGACTCGGCATTGAAATTTTTGTGTTCGGTAGATTGACTCCTTTGCGTGATGATAATTTTCCTCCGCTGATTACACGCGTTGTAACTTCGTTGATCCGGTTTGAATCCAATACTTCCAGTACGAGTTTTCCGTCGTCGATTAGTATTTTATCGCCCGGCTTTACGTCGGCGGCGAAATCAACATAATTAATTGAAAGCTGCGTGGGAGTTCCGATACATTCTTCTGTCGAAAATTTAACAAGGGAATTATTCTCGAGATTGATACTGTTTTTTTCAACTTCCCCGATTCTGATTTTCGGTCCCTGTAAGTCGACGAGTATTGACGAACTGATTTTTAGTTCGGCATTTAATTTTCGGATAATGCGAATTACTTCTGCGTTTTTTTTCTCATCACCGTGCGAAAAATTAATTCTGAAAACATCCACGCCGGCAAGAATCATTTGCCTCAGAACATCTTCAGATGAAGATGCCGGTCCGAGTGTCGCAACAATTTTTGTTTTATTATATATTACCATGTTAAAATACCAGATTCTCTCGCGATTTAAGTTTCACCGCATCGAGTTTATAAGCGCCAAGAACGATCGGAATTTCTTTAAGAGTATCAATAAGTTCCTGTTCGTCGATACGCATCGGATTCATTCGAATAAGTAAAAGGTAGTCAATTTGATTTTGTTCGGGTAGTAAAAGCCCTTTCTGACTTTTGTTCGAAATTACATTATACCTGTCATCCTCCTCACTGTTATATTCATAAAAGGAAAAGAACTGATCTTCCATTCGTTTATTGCTAAACACGGTATATTCATCCTGCTTACTTAAATTAATATCAAGCTTCCTGTTTAATTCCATACAAAGTCTGAAGTCGCGATGAGAACAGACAATTCCAATAAGCAGAAAATCAAATTTATCTTCTTCCGAAATCCTTAAAACTTTCTTTGCCACAATTATTACTTAGAACTTCGAAGGTACGTTATGAAGGCAATGGCAGCGGAATAAGGGAGATTAAGTTTTAAGCAGGTAGGGGTTAGTATGGAGTACTAAGTATAAAGTACCAAGTATAAAGTACCAAGTACAAAGAATGCCAGCTGTTTGATACTTGATACTTGGTACTTGGTACTTTGTACTTAGTACTCAGTACTCAGTACTCAGAACTCAGTTCTCACCTTCACGATTCGCCTTTCAACCCCAAAATCGTACAAACCTTTTCCGCTGCTATCTGTTCGGCTCTTTTTTTTGAATAATCTTCTCCCTGCGCCATTTCACTACCATCAACGAGTACCCTAACCCGAAGGAGTCGTTTGCCTGCATTTTCGACTTCTTCAATAAGTTCGAATTCAACAGTCTTTCTTTCTCGCTGAGCCCAGTTAATAAGCCTGCTTTTGAAATTACTATCCTGACTTTCTATACTTTCAAGATCGACATGATGTTTAACAAACCTGTTAATGATTAACTTTTTTGTGTTGTCGTATCCTTTGTCCAGATAAACGGCGCCGATCAGTGCTTCGAAAGCATCACCGTAAGCTGAACGGCTTTTGGCGGCGGGATCGATGGAACCTGTCATGAAATGATCGATTCCCAGTTTCATCGCTAGTTTATTCAAATGTTCACGGTTAACGATACGACTGCGCATTTCGGTTAAGAACCCTTCTTCGCGGTAAGGAAATTTTTTGAAAAGCATTTCGGCGATAACGGCACCCAGAATTGCATCGCCTAAATATTCGAGTCTTTCGTTGCTGAGTTTAACACCGCTTGGATGTTCTGAAGCTGTCGAACGGTGACGAAAGGCAAGATGATACACAGCGGTATTTCCGGGCGTAAATCCCAACAGGTTTCTAAGAGATGAAATAAATTTCTTTTCCTTAGAAAATAAGTTTCGAATCGCTGATATCGGACTCAAACAAATTGTAAATTAAAGACTATGCGTATTTACCAAAGACAATAGACGCATTGTGTCCGCCAAACCCAAAGGTATTACTAAGGGCGGCGTTGACTTCACGTTTCTGTGCTTTGTTAAAGGTGAGGTTTAATTTTGGATCAAAAGCGGGATCATCCGTAAAATGATTGATTGTAGGAGGGATAATTCCGGTACGAATAGCAAGGATGCTGGCAATGGCTTCAACCGCACCGGCCGCACCGAGTAAATGACCTGTCATTGATTTGGTCGAACTGATATTCATTCGATAAGCGTCCTCTCCAAAAAATGTTGAAATAGCTTTTATTTCCTGCGGATCACCAATTGGAGTCGATGTTCCGTGTACGTTAATGTAGTCAATGTCTGATGTCTTAAGTCCGGCATCTTCCATTGCCGCGCGCATTACGAGAGCAGCACCTAATCCCTCAGGATGCGGAGCAGTCATGTGATACGCATCGGCCGACATGCCACCGCCCAATACTTCGGCATAGATTTTCGCGCCTCTTGCTTTGGCATGTTCAAGTTCTTCTAAAATCAAACAGCCGGCACCTTCTCCTAAAACAAATCCGTCGCGATCAAGATCAAACGGACGAGAGGCAGTTTTAGGATCATCGTTCCGAAGTGATAATGCCTGCAGAGCATTAAATCCGCCAACACACGATTCAATTACCGTAGCTTCACTACCGCCCGACACGATCATATCGGCTTTTCCGAGTCTGATATATGTGAAAGCATCTATCAATGAATTGGTAGAAGATGCACAGGCAGAAACTGTCGTGAAATTAGGTCCGCGGAAACCATAACGAATTGAAATATGTCCGGATGCAATATCAGCGATCATCTTTGGGATGAAGAACGGATTGAAGCGTGGAGTTCCATCGCCTTTTACAAATTCCGTTACCTCGTCCTGAAAAGTCTTTAGTCCGCCAATTCCCGATCCCCAGATCACACCAATACGGTCATGATTCAGAGTTTTAAAATCGGCTCCGGTATCTTTAATCGCCTGTTCAACAACGACCATAGCATACTGGGCATAAACATCGAGTTTACGACCCTCTTTCCGCTCGAAATGATTGTTGACATCATAGCCTCTTACTTCACAGGCGAATTTCGTCTTGAATTTAGAAGCATCGAATTTGGTGATTAACCCTGCACCGCTTATACCATTGATCAATCCATTCCAGTATTCATCTACTGAATTACCAAGTGGCGTCAGTGCTCCGAGGCCGGTTACTACGACTCTTTTAAGTTGCATCCTGTACCGGAGATTTAAGTGATTAGCAAAGCCGGTCGGCCGTGGCGGATTAAGCCAGGCAACCCGTACAATTATACGGGACCGGAAATAAAATTATTTAGCGTTTTTCTCGATGTAATCGATTGCCTGTCCGACAGTTGCAATTTTTTCAGCCTGGTCGTCAGGAATAGCGATGTTGAATTCTTTTTCAAACTCCATGATCAGCTCAACGGTATCTAAAGAATCAGCACCAAGGTCATTTGTAAAACTGGCTTCCTGGGTAACTTCTTTTTCATCAACACCTAATTTATCGATGATAATGGCTTTCACTTTTGCTGCAATGTCTGACATGTTTTTGAGTATTTGGTTTTTTTTGAGGGTGCAAAGTAAAATTTAATAACGTTAATATCAAAATGAAGATTAAGCAAGAAACAGGCGAATTGTGTAGAAAATGCCGGCTGCCAATAAAGCAGACACAGGAATCGTCAGAATCCACGCCCAAATCAGGTTTATTGTAACTCCCCATCTTACTGCGCTGACGCGTTTTGTGACACCAACGCCAATAATTGCACCGGTAATAGTATGTGTGGTACTGACCGGAATTTTAAAATGTTGTGTTCCAAAAAGGGTTAATGCGCCGGCTGTTTCCGCGCTAAACCCTTCGAATGGAGATAGTTTGGTGATTTTTTGTCCCATTGTTTTAACAATTCTCCATCCTCCGAATAAGGTTCCGGCCGCAATGGCTGTATAACATGCGAATGGAACCCATTCAGGTAAATGCTTTGTATCTCCGATTACTCCCTGTGAAACCATGGCGGCGGCAATAATTCCCATTACTTTTTGAGCATCATTTCCACCGTGACCGAGACTATATGCCGCAGATGAAAGCAACTGTAGTCTTCGAAAGACTGAATCCACTTTGGAAGGGTTTGACTTTCGGACGATCGTCATAGTAATTATCGAAATGATATAGGATAAAATCATTCCGATAACCGGAGCCAGAATGATAAAGTAAAGTGTTGGCGCTACCTTATCCATCTGAACGGCATGTAATTGTCCTGCATTTGCCATACCCGCACCGGCAAAACTTCCGATAAGTGTGTGAGAAGAACTGGAAGGTATTCCTTTCCACCAGGTAAATAAATTCCAGATGATTGCTGCAATCAGTCCGGAAAATACAACCATAAGAGTAATGTATTCGGCCTTAACAGTTTTCGCAACGGTGTCGGCAACTTTTAATTCAAACAGGAAGTAGGCGATAAAGTTAAACAGTGCGGCCCAGATAACTGCGCTTAATGGAGAAAGGACTTTGGTAGATACGATCGTTGCTATTGAATTAGCCGCATCGTGGAAGCCATTTATAAAATCAAAAATCAATGCAAGAATGACAATTACCCAAAGGAATTCCATACGAGTATTTAGGAGTGTTTAACGATCACTGATTCAAGTACATTGGCAACATCTTCACACTTGTCAGTTGCTGTTTCAAGTGCGGTCAGTATTTCTTTTACCTTGATAATTTCAATAGCGTCTTTTTCATCTTCGAAAAGGCGGGCTACTGCATTATCAAAAATATCATCTGCGTGATTTTCAAGGCTGTTTACTCTCACAAGTGATTCACGGACTTTCTGAACATTTTTCATGCTCCGGAGAGCTGAAATAGCGACATTCAACTCCACAGCGCTTTGCTGAATCAATTCGGCAAGTTTCAACATTGAAGGGTGAATCTTATCAACCTTATATAATTCTATTCTTTTGGCAGAGCCGTGAATGTAATCACATACATCATCTAATATGGAAGCCAATCTCTGAATATCTTCTCTGTCAAATGGCGTGATAAAAGTTACAGACACTTCTGAAAATATGGTGTGTGTGATTTCATCTCCAATGTGTTCAAACTTTTCAATTTGTCTGACAATGCTAATTCTCTTTTCCAGGGTCGGCGCCAGCATTAATTCTACTAATGCATTACTGATAGAGACCAGATTCGCGGCCGATTGTTCAAATAAAGGGTAAAATCTTCTGTCTTTTGGAACAAAGTACTGAAGGATGGGATTAATAGACATGTTTGTTATGTATATGTTGCGGCAAAGTAAACAAAAAAGAACCGTACAAATCTACTGTTCGAAGGAAAGGTTGTGATTATCCTGATTATTTTTTGCTAATCGGCTTAGACCATAAAAGCTTCCCCGAATCAGTTGTGTTTTCACTCATCAGAATAAGCTATTTTTACGGCCATGATGCGACTGGCGATTTTTGCTTCGGGTTCGGGTACAAATGCAGAGAACCTGATCAGGTATTTTTCTGATAATAAGGAAATAGGCGTGTCTCTTGTATTGACGAATAATGCCAAAGCAGGCGTAATTGGCAGGGCCGAAAGTCTTAATACCCCGTGTATGGTTTTTTCAAAGCAGCAGTTTTTAGATGGAACCGAAATTTTAAATTGCCTGGATGAAAACAGAATCGATGCTATAATCCTGGCCGGATTCCTGTTATTGGTCCCGGAAAATATTATCCAACGATTTGGTGACCACATTATTAATATCCATCCGGCCCTTTTACCGGGGCATGGAGGGAAAGGGTTCTACGGGTCTAATGTTCATCAGGCAGTGATAAATACCAAATCAATAATGTCCGGAATCACCATTCATAAAGTCAATAACAGATTTGATGAAGGCGAAATTATTTTCCAGGCAGCCTGTCACGTTGCTAAATCCGATACGGCCGAAACACTGGCTGCAAAAATTCACACTCTGGAGTATCAGTATTTTCCGATAGTTACCGAAAAATATCTGAAATCCTTAAATTAAAACCACATTGAAACACATTTTCAGAAATCCCCTTAAATCGGCCATCGCGCTGATTACGATTTCTGCTATGCTTTCAATTTTTACAGCCGGTTTTTATGGTTATTCGAATAAGAATGCAAAAGGATTGATTCGTGAAACCGAAAAAAAACTATCGGAGTTCGAAAATGAAATGCGTTCATCGCTCCGCATGTTTCAGGAGCTGAACAGTGAAAAGGAAAAAAATAATTTCTTTCTTAATAATTCAAAAAGCAATTCAGGCTTCAGTTATTATATTTTAAAAAACGGCAGCCTTGTTTTATGGTCGGACAATGAGCCTGCTGTTAATGATTCCATTCTTGCTAATATTAAAGATGAGAGTTTTCTAAAACTTACAAATGGAGAATTCCTGGCGTATAAAAGACAATGGAAGGATACGGTTTTAGTCGGACTAATTCTCATTCGACATAATTACGATTATCAGAATAAATATCTGGTAAACGATTTCAATCACAAATTAAATCTCAATAATAATTTTAAGAATGCTGAAAGCGGTGATACACTATTCCTGCCAGGTAAAAAAGGAGTCTACCTATTAAGCTTTCAACCCGGTATTGAAAAAGATCCCGATTCTTCTTTTATAATTCTTTCGGCACTTGCAGTTTTTCTTTTTCTGCTGGCCGTTTATATTTTGCTAAGGCGTTATACAACTTCGGTTTTCCGATTCATTGTTTTGTCAGGAATTTTAATTCTCGTTCGCACAGCTATGATTTATTTCAAGTGGCCTGATGCGATTTACGGACAGCGATTATTTGACCCGACATTTTATGCAGCCTCTTTTTATTTTAATTCTCTGGGAGACATGCTTCTCAACGCTGTCATTATTTTACTCCTCTCAATAATTATATACGAAAAAGCTCGTCAGGTTAAGCGCATGAAATGGATGCCGGTTTTATATTGGATGTTTACGGCATTTATAGTTCATTATCTCATACGCGGACTAGTAATTAATTCACGCCTCAATTTCGAATTGAGCAGTCCGGCAGATATAAATAGTTACAGCATTCTCGCATACACGTCTATTTCTCTGTTGTTGCTTTCTTTTCTTTTTGTCACTGCAGCTGCATGGCGTAATTTGAAATCATATTCCATCAACGGACGGCATGCATGGATCGGAATTAGCATTTGTGCTTTATATACGGCAGTCGCTCTTTCGCAGCTCAACACCGAAAAAGAACATGAAACCCGAAAACTGCTTGCGCAAAAAGCTGAAGCCAGGCAGGATCATGTCGCTGAATATTTATTCAGGGAAGTAGAGCAAAAAATAATCAGCGATACTACCGTAAGGCAATTGTTGCAGAGCGGAAAAGCGGACGAGTTGCAACCCTACATCTTATCCGAGTATCTTTCCGGTTATCTTTCGAAATTCATAGTAACACTGGAACCCTTTTCGGAAGACAATCCGAGGTTTAGTGAAAATCTTGATTACTATCGTCAGCTTTCGGCAACAGGAAAACAAACCTCCAGCCCCGATTTGTTTTTCATTAATAACGAAAGCGGCGGCGCTTCTTATCTGGCATTAATTCCGGTCGAAGAAGAATCACATCGTCATCTGCTTGTTATTACTCTTACTCCGCGATTGTTCAGAACCACAAAAGGATTTCCGGAATTATTAATGAGCGGAAATTACCAGGAAGCTACACCTGCCGATGATTATTCAATTGCACGATATTCTTCTAACGCATTGGTTTATCAGTATGGTGAATTTGTTTATCCGCTAAAAGGAAAGGATTTTACCAGGTCGGAAAACGACAGCTTTGTTGAAATGAATGGATACAGTCACCTGATTCATTTTATTAATTCCAACTCTTTCATTATTGTAAGTCGTCCCGATACAAGTTACCTCGGAGTATTAACACTTTTTTCATGGATGTTTATTTTCATGAGTGTATCGGCATTTATCGTTTTCACTTTGGGAACTCTGTTCGCGGGTCCTTCCAAATGGTTATGGAACCTGACGAGAAAAGTACAGGTGTCGGTTCTATTTCTCGTTATACTTACGTTTACCCTGGTTGGTACCGGAACAGTTTTCTACATCAAGTCAAAATACCTGAATGATCAGAATAAGAGTATAAGTGACCAGGTAAATGCACTTTGGTTTCTGGTGAATGATAATTTGTTTTTGAACGGACCGACTTTTATTTCCGAAAATCAGGAAGATCAACTGAATAAATTAGTTAGCAATACCAACATTGATTTCAATTTATATAACAGCGAGGGCAGAATTGTTTATTCATCGCAGCCGAAGATTTTTAAAAAGGGCATTGTATCGGACCGGATGAATTCGACGGCATTTATGAAAATCAATGATGAAGGATTAACGCAATTTATTCATCCCGAAAAAGCGGGTCAGCTTCGTTATATAGCGGCCTATGCTCCGTTCACTGATCGCAATGGAATGATTTCGGCGTATTTAAATTTACCGTATTTCGAAAAGCAAAACGAATTGAACAGAGAAGTTTCTGTTTTTCTTTCAGCCATCGTGAATATTTATGTGCTCTTGTTCGCATTGGCAGTATTCGTTACGATCTTCATTTCATCACGCATCACTCAGCCGTTGTTACTCATTCAGTCAAAGTTATCCGGTATCCGACTTGGCCGTATGAATGAGAAGATTGAATACAAGCCCGATGATGAAATCGGAAAACTTGTACATGAATACAACAGGATGATTGATGAGTTGTCTGACAGTGCCGCTAAACTAGCGCGAAGTGAAAGGGAAAGTGCCTGGCGGGAAATGGCAAGGCAGGTCGCGCATGAAATAAAAAATCCGCTCACACCTATGAAACTTTCGGTTCAGCATTTGCACCGAACCCTGAAAGATGGTACCGATAAAGCGATGATTGACCGGATCACCGAAACGCTCATTACACAAATAGACAGTCTTTCAAACATTGCGACGGCATTTTCAAATTTTGCCAAAATGCCTCAGGCGGTTCCGGTAAAAGTTAATCTTAAAGATGTTGTATCGCAGGTGATCGATCTTTATGATGAATCGGGAAATATTAAATTTCACGCCGACGATAATGAATATTTCGTTCATGCCGATCGCGACCAGTTAACGGGTGTATTTTCGAATCTGCTTAAAAATGCTTTACAGGCAATACCGGAAGATAAAAGACCCGATATTGAAATTCATATCAGGCGTCAGCATGGTTGGATAACCACCGAAATTACTGACAATGGAATTGGGATTCCTGAAGATCAAAAGGATAAAATTTTCATACCCAACTTCACGACAAAATCAAGCGGAATGGGGCTCGGATTGGCGATTGCACGGAATGTCGTTGAGGAGGCAAATGGAAAAATATGGTTTACAAGCACTTACGGATCAGGTTCAACTTTCTTCGTAAGTTTTCCTGAAGAGTAAAGGATAATTTAGGTTCGTATATTTGTATAAATAGATGTTAAAAGACATCTGATTATTCCGAAATCAGTTAAAAAAACAGGCAGAAAAATATTCTGTTTAGTAAACAATAAAGTATCATTTTCCCGCATTTAATAATCATAAAAAAACTTTTTATGATCTATTTTTGGCCAGGGGAGATAATTAGTAGAATAGGTCCTGTACAGTGCGATTTCGAATTATGAATGGAATCTGTATAACCGCCCTCGTAATTTGTAATTCGTAATTTGTAATTCAAATAACTCACCCTTTCAAAAAGCTGAGAAACCATGAGTCGTCCCATCCGAGTACTAATCGCCAAAGTAGGTCTTGACGGCCACGATCGCGGAGCCCGTATTATCGCTGCATTTTTAAGAGATGCAGGAATGGAAGTAATTTATACCGGGTTAAGACAAACTCCCGAAATGGTAATCAATGCCGCCATTCAGGAAGATGTCGATGCGATTGGCGTGAGCATTTTATCGGGCGCTCATATGACCGTCTTCCCGAAAATTATGAATCTGATGAAAGAAAAAGGAATGGAACATGTGCTGCTTACAGGCGGAGGAATTATTCCGGATGCGGACATGAAAAAACTGAATGAAATGGGAGTCGGAAAATTATTTGCACCGGGAACCGATACGACAGAAGTATCAGACTACATTAAAGAAGAAGTAGAGAAGCGAAGAAAAGTTGTCAGATAAAATATTAATAAAAGAATAAACACATATTATAAATGTCAAACATACTCACATCAAACACCAACGGCATATTAACAATAACTGTTAATCGTCCCGATAAATTAAACGCGCTTAACCGCGAAACCATTCAGGAAATCGGAGCTGCACTTCGTGCTGCAGAAAAAGACTCTACAGTAAAAGGAATCATTCTCACCGGAGCGGGTGAAAAAGCATTCGTTGCGGGAGCCGATATTTCTGAATTCGCAAAGTATTCAATACCCGAAGGAAAAGATCTCAGCGCCTCCGGGCATAAAGTTTTCGATTCGATTGAGAATTGCAGCAAGCCTGTGATAGCCGCAGTAAATGGTTTCGCTCTCGGTGGAGGATGTGAACTCGCCATGAGTTGTCATCTTCGAATCGCATCTTCGAATGCGAAATTCGGTCAGCCCGAAGTCAAGCTCGGACTTATCCCCGGTTATGCGGGTACACAAAGACTCGTTCAGCTGATCGGCAAAGGCAAAGCGCTTGAGTTATTAATGACGGCAGATATGATCGGAGCGGAAGAAGCCCTTTCACTGGGTCTTGTCAATTATGTTGTTCCGCAAGACCAGCTGATGGCAAAATGTTCGGAGATATTAAATAAAATTACGGCACAGTCCCCGCAAGCAATCGGTGCAATCATTCGTAGTGTGAATGCATTCTATACCGACGGAGTGAATGGTTTTCAGGTTGAAATAGAAGAATTCGGAAAATGTTTCGGCACAGAAGATTTCAAAGAAGGCGTGAGTGCTTTTTTGGAAAAAAGAAAACCTGCGTTTTCCAATGCGGTTAGTTAACACCCTTCGACTCAGGGCTTAAGAATTTTAGAATTAAATAGATTAATAAAGTAAAGTATAGTACAAGGAGGGATGAGTAATGCGTATCGCGAAGGATTTTACCAAACATGTTTTCTGCCTGGAAGGAGACTGGGAGCCGGACTTACGCAAAAAATCGAGTGTAAGCGCCGCACTTGAGTTTCTGCGGACAAACTGTAATATAAACTACATACATAAAAATTGCGGTACAAAAGAGAATCTGAAATATTACCTGTCGATGTGGAAGCAAAGACGGTATAAGGATTATTCAATTTGTTATCTGGCTTTTCATGGCCATCCCGAGATTATTCAAATAGGAAGCGAGCATCTTACTCTCGAAGAACTGGCTGAAATTCTCAACGGTTCCTGTGTAAATAAGATCATTCATTTCGGCAGCTGCAATACACTTGCGACTGACGAAAAGAAAGTCAGACAGTTTTTAGAAACAACACAGGCCTTATGCGTATGTGGTTTCAGAACAGATATTGATTTTCTGGAAAGCTATGTATTAGATATGCTATTGATGCAGAAATTTCAGGAGTATAAAGACATTCGTGCAGTTGACCGCGATCTGAAGAAGAATTACAGGAAGATGATTAATAAGCTGGACTTTCGATTGATTTATAATTGAGCGGGTTTCAGAATATAAATGATCTGAAAAAAGCAGCTTCAAAAGAATATAGCCTCGACCGTCAGGTCGGGGTAATGGTAAAACGTAACACGGGCTTTAGCCCAAATATTTTCTCACAAATCATTATTTTTGAATTTGTGAAATCCATCAAACTCATCATACACGGTCATGTCCACGGCGTCTTTTATAGACAGTCCACCATGGAGAAGGCAAACGCCTTCGGGATAAAAGGAACCGTAAGAAATTGTGATGATGGTACAGTTGAAATTATAGCAGAAGGACCGGAAGAAAACCTGAATAAACTCATTGCCTGGTGTCACAAAGGTCCGCCCCGCGCTAAAGTCACACACATAGATATTCACGAACAGCCTTTGAAAAATTATACCGGCTTTACGATTAGTCGTTGAATGGAATTGCACCTTTGAAAGAAATTGCGAAATACGAAATACGAATTACGGATGCATCGATGCCGTTTTCGTAATTCGTAATTCGTAATTCGTAATTTAATCATGAAGGTTTACAAACAACTCGCCGGTCAAACCGCCATCTACGGATTAAGCAGCATCCTCGGCCGCCTGCTGAATTATTTTTTAGTACCTCTTTATACAAGAGTATTCGCGACCGGAGAGTATGGTGTTGTTACCCAGATATTCGCATACCTCGCTTTTTTCAATATTCTCTTTACTTACGGACTTGAGACGGCCTTCTTCCGGTTTTTCCAGACTCATAAAGGAGACAAAAATGTATATGCATCCAGTCTGATATCAATTATCATAAGTTCAACCTTATTCGC
The DNA here is from genome assembly GCA_964486655.1 of uncultured Flavobacteriales bacterium. Lineage (GTDB taxonomy): Bacteria > Bacteroidota > Bacteroidia > AKYH767-A > 2013-40CM-41-45 > JADKIH01. The sequence continues at coordinate 12,950 of CAZAON010000273.1, read as the reverse complement.
CGCAGCATTAATTGTTTTCGCTGAACCGGTCGCTCATCTTCTTTTGAGAGATGGTGGTGATATGGTGATTTATGTAAAATACTTCGCCGGTATACTTGCCTGCGATGCAATCGTCGCAATACCTTTCGCAAAACTCCGCCAGGAAAACAGGGCTAAGCGTTTCGCATTTCTGCGCCTGGTAAACATCGGAATCAATGTCGGACTCAATTTATTTTTCCTGTTGCTTTGTCCGGCCCTTGTGAAAGATCCCGGCTACGCCTGGCTGTATAAAATTTATGATCCAAACCTGGGCATCGGCTATGTGTTTCTGATCACACTCATTGCGAATTTCATAACGGTTCTCATGATGTTGCCGGAAATGCTGAAGATCGGAGGCAAATTCGACTTCACACTCTGGAAACAAATGATCGTATACGGATTCCCTTTGATGATTGCAGGATTCGCCGGAAATATCAACGAAACATTCGACCGCATTCTCATTCCGCTCCTCATCGCCGACAAAGCGGAAGCCATGTCGCAGGTCGGTATTTACGGAGCCTGTTATAAGCTATCTATTATCATGACTCTCTTCATTCAGACTTTTCGTTATGCAGCCGAACCATTCTTCTTCAATCATTCAACGAAGGAGAATCCCCAGCATGTTTATGCACAGGTCATGAAAATGTTCGTAATCGTTTGTGCAATCATTTTTGCGGGAGTCATGTTGTATATGGACATCATCAAGGAATTCATCGGACCCGATTTTCGCTCGGGTTTAAAAGTCGTACCGATACTTCTTATGGCAAATCTGTGTATGGGAGTTTACTACAATTTATCGATCTGGTATAAACTGACTTCAAAGACACGCTGGGGCGCATGGCTTTCACTCATTGGTGCCGGAATCACACTCCTCTTCAACTTCTCCCTTATTCCCATACTTGGCTACATGGGAGCTGCATGGGCAACATTAATCTGTTACTTTTCAATGATGGCGCTTTCCTGGTACATTGGTCAAAAGCATTATCCCGTCAACTACGATATCCGCTCCTTCTTCTTCTACATTACCCTGAGCCTGGCGGTTTGGCTGCTTAGTGTCTTTATTATTAATGAGACGGGAATTACAGGCGGTATTGCCATAGCGGTTAATACAGTCCTCATGTTCATGTTTTTACTTGTAATCTGGCTCACCGAACGCAGGAAAATTAGTTACCTTCGCGGTTCGTAAAATGGGCATAAAGGCCTAAAATTAAAGCATGGAGATTCGAATAATCAACAAATCCTCACACCCGCTACCTGATTATGAAACCGCTTTGTCGGCCGGAATGGACTTAAGGGCAAATATCGATCAGGCTATAACTTTAAAGCCACTTCAACGTACCTTGGTGCCGACCGGATTATTTCTCGAAATCCCGGCCGGTTTTGAAGCTCAAATTCGTCCGCGTAGCGGGCTAGCCGCAAAAAAGGGAATTACAGTTTTGAATTCCCCGGGAACAATCGATGCTGATTACAGAGGTGAAGTTAAAATTATCCTTATAAATTTATCAAACGAAGATTTTATCATAGAAAACGGAGAACGCATCGCTCAGATGATTATCGCAAAACATGAAAGAGCGAAATGGCAACAAGCCGAAGAACTGATGGAAACTACACGCGGCAGCGGAGGTTTCGGATCTACAGGCGGAAAATAATTTCAATGTTGACAATTCAAGCGTTAAAATCCATTAACATTTCCTAATCAAGTAAGAATGAGAATTATTGTCCCTATGGCCGGAATGGGAAAAAGAATGCGGCCTCACACACTGACTGTTCCAAAACCTTTGATCCCTGTCGCTGGCAAACCAATTGTTCAATGGCTAGTCGAAGACATCACGAAACTTTGCAGTGAAAAGGTGGAAGAAATCGCTTTCGTCATCGGTGATTTCGGTAAAGAAGCGGAAGATTCATTATTAAAAATCGCTTCCAGCCTTGGCGCGAAAGGTTCAATTTATTATCAGGACGAACCACTCGGAACAGCACATGCAATATTGTGTGCCGGTCCGGCGTTAACAGGAAAAGTCATTGTCGCATTTGCCGATACACTTTTCCGTGCCGATTTCACAATTGATGAGAATAAAGACGGAGTGATCTGGGTGAATAAAATTGAAGATCCGAGAATGTTTGGAGTAGTAAAAGTAAATGACCAGGGCGTGATAACGGATCTGATTGAAAAGCCTCAGACATTTGTTTCGGATCTTGCCATCATCGGAATTTATTATTTCAAGGATGGCGAGTACCTGAAAAAGGAAATGCAACATCTCATTGATAACGATATAAAAGAAAAAGGCGAATACCAGCTTACGAATGCGTTGGAGAATATGAAAGCGAAAGGTGCTAAATTCTATCCAGGTAAAGTAATCGAATGGCTCGACTGCGGAAATAAAGACGCGACCGTTTATACTAACGGACGTGTGCTTGAAAACAGGAAAGACACATTGAAAGTTCCTGCTTCGATTAAAAATGAAAACTCCCAGATAATTCAGCCCTGCTTCATCGGCGAGAATGTTCATTTGAAGAATTCAATTGTCGGTCCGTATGTTTCTTTAGGAAACGGATCAAAAGTTGAAAATTCTGTAATCTCTAATAGTATTGTTCAGACAAATGCTAAAATAAAAAACAGCGTATTGGATAATTCCATGATCGGCAATTTTTCCGAATACGTTCAGTCGCCCGAACAACTTAGTCTGAGCGACTATTCAACACATTATTAATCTCATAATCTTAGAATGAAGAAATATTTTCATTTGATAATTCTGGTTCTGTTTTTTTCTGCGTGTAAAACGACGGAAAAGTCAGCGCCGAAGAGTTCAGCCTCAAAGCTGACCGACGTGCAGAAGGCTGAAATAACAAACCTCTTTTTTAATGCAAGCAAGGAAAAGATTTTAGGGAATCTCGATAATGCGGCATCAACTTTTTCGGAAGTTATTCGCAGAGACCCTTCGAATGCGGCTTCCATGTATGAGTTGGCGAATATTTATGTTGAACAAAAGAAATATTCTGACGCGTTGTTTTTCAGTAAGAGCGCGTATCAGATCGACCGCAAGAACAGCTGGTATGCATTATCATATGCAGATGTACTTCAGAGAAACAAACGTTTCGGAGATGCGGCCGATGTGCTGGGTAAGTTAGTAACAGATTATCCCGAACAAAGTGATTATTATTTCGAATGGGCAAGCGCGCTTATTTATGCTGATAAACCTGCTGACGCGATTAAAGCTTATGATAAAGTTGAAGGACTGATCGGAATTACGAAGGAAGTCAGTATGCAGAAAGCAAGAATTTATCAGCGCATGAATAAGAACGATAAGGCTGTAGAAGAATTGAAGAAGCTTATCGTTTATGATCCGAAAGACGCGCAATCGTATGGTATGCTGGCAGAGGTTTACCAGGCTATGGGTGAAAAACAAAAGGCACTCGATACATACAATAAGATTTTAGAAATCGATCCGGAAAATCCGTACATCCATCTATCACTTGCCGATTATTACAGGAACAATGGTGAGAAAGAAAAGTCAATCCAGGAATTAAAGAAAGCGTTTCAGAATAAAGATTTAGATATTGACACGAAGATCAGTATTCTTTCCTCTTATTATGCATTAATTTCAATACATCCTGAACTTCTTGAACAGGCATTGGAAATGTGTACGCTTCTGATAGAATCACATCCAAGCGAGCCCCGAGCTCATGCCGTGTATGGTGATTTTCTTTTGCAGGATAAAAAATTCAATGAAGCGAGAAAGGAATATGCCACTGCCCGCGATCTTGGCTCGAAAGAATTCGTTGTAATCCGTCAGATACTTGCTCTCGATGCACAGCTCCAGTTAAAAGATTCACTTATTAAAGACAGCGACGAGGCGATGGAAACTTTTCCTGATCAGCCGCTTGTTTATTTATACAACGGTATCGCTCACAGCCAGCTTAAAAATTATACGAAAGCTGTTGAATCTCTCAACTCTGGCGTAAAAATGGTTGTCGATAACAAGGAAATGGAAGCCCAGTTTTATACCAGCCTTGGCGAAGCATATAACGAATTGAAAAATTATCCGAAGAGTGATGAGTCATTCGAGAAAGCCATCAGTCTTGATCCGAAAAATGCGAATACTTTAAATAACTATGCGTATTTCCTTTCTGTTCGTAGTGAAAAACTTGAAAAGGCGGAAAAAATGTCGCGTGAATCAAACGAACTTGAACCTAAACAGGCATCATATCAGGATACGTATGGCTGGATTATGTATAAGATGAACAAATTTGAAGACGCGAAAATCTGGATACAGAAATCACTTGCTAATTCTACCGACAGCAGTGCGACGGTTCTTGAACATTTGGGAGATGTCCTTTTCAAACTGGGTGATACGGCCGGCGCTTTTGAATACTGGCAAAAAGCGAAGACAGCCGGAGAAGGAGCATCTGAGTTCCTCGATCGGAAGATCACGGAGAAAAAAATGTTTGAATAATTTTTGTGATGTCTTCCGGAACATTGAAACTCTCTTATCATTCGTATCGATCATTCTATGTACCGTTTTTTGCATTATTAATTCTACTTTCTTCATGCCGTACGAAAAAAATTATTGAAAGTCCGGCCTCCACAGTTAAACTAAAGGGTACAGAAGTCATACAGGTTTTCGACAGCGTAAAAGCGCGGGAATTTCAGTTTCATTATTTATCGGCAAAAGCGAATGTCAGTTATACCGACAAGAGCGGAGAAACTAATTCGTTCGATGTAAATATTCGCATGGTTAAAGACAGCGCGATTTGGATTTCAATTACACCTTTACTCGGAATTGAAGTGGCTCGCGCGTTAATAAGACCCGATAGCATGATACTTCTCGATCGTTTGCATAAGACCGTAATGCGGCGTGACTTTAATTTTTTTGAAGAGTGGTTGCGAGCACGCGTGAATTTCGATATGATCCAGGCAGTCATCGTCGGAAATTATTTCCAGTATATGGAGAAAGAAAAAATCAAATCGTTATACGATGAACAACCTTATTTTATTCTGAGCACACTCAATAAAAGACAATTAAAAAGAGCGGCGGAAGAAAAAGACCCGAGTAAGCCCGTTATACAGGATTTCTGGATTGATGGAAATTACCGGATTGCGAAATCGCGCATCACCGACGATCCGAAGAACCGAAATATTGAAGCCAGTTATAAAAATTTTACAGAGATAGACGGAAAGCTGTTTCCGAATAATCTTATTGTCACTGTTGCGGCGTCAACACCTACGATTATCAAAGTAGAGTACACTAAAGTTGAAAGCGAAGAGACCATGCAAATGCCGTTTTCTGTGCCGGCGAAGTATGAGGAAAAATAATTTTTGACTTTGAAATTCATTACAGCAGTTATCGTGTTACAGGTTCCAACTTGATTGCCTGCGGATTCCAGGTTCTACGTTTCTGGTTCTACGTTTCTAGTTTTTTTGCGTTCAGTTTCCAGGCTCACTGTTAAATGTTGCCATGCAATGTCCGATTTCCGGCGGGCCTGCAGTATATCGCGCCCGCAGTCTGTATTTCTATATTGACCCTGAAATGACATACAATGATGAAGCAGAATGTTTATTGAACGGTTATATATTACGTAAGGGCAGAAGTGCTTTTTCAAGAAGCAAGATATTCCCAAATCCTACATCAACTGAGGTGACATTAGTATATAACGTATCAGATCAATCTACAGTGGAAATTTTAGATGAAGTTTCCAGATCACTAAGACTAATTAAATTGGATCCAAAGGCAACTACTATTAACTTTTCTGTAGGGATGTTGGAAAACGGAATATATACCTATAGAATATTGAATCAGACCGGAGAAATCACGGATATTGGGAAGTTTGTAGTCTTGAAATAGTAATGGTGAAAGACATTCAGATAATATTTATTATATTAGTAAAATGAGAACTATACTTTTTGTCATATTCTTGCTACATTACACCTTTAGCATGGGACAAGGAGTAAATAATCATTGGTTACTTGGTTATGGCTGCTGTTCCGCAAATTTCTATCCGATGGATTTTGATTTTTCAACAGGCACTTTACATATAGATACCGTAATCAGATCAATGAATATTGCAACAACGAATGGCGTCATTAGCGATGCCAATGGCGATGTGTTATTTTATACAAATGGAATTTATGTAGCCAATGCCAACGATCAGCAGATGTTGAATGGGAGCGGGCTTAATCCTTCGCAATATACCTCGAACCACACTCAACATGGTTTATTAATACCACAGGCAAATCTTATTATTCCGTTTCCTGATGATACTACAAAATATTATCTTTTTCATACAACAAGTGATGATCAGTTCAACACGTATGCTGCCTATTTTTTATATTATTCGGTTATAGATATGAGTTTAGACAGCGGTCTTGGTGCAGTTGTTCAAAAGAACTCTGTTCTCCTAAATGATACACTAGTTGATGGTAGATTGATAGGTTGTAAACATGCCAATGGAAGAGACTGGTGGTTAACTTCCTTAGAATATATGACAGGCATGGCAATTCAATTTTTAATAACCCCTCAGGGCATTCTGGGGCCGTATAAACAGGATCTGATAACTTTAAGAGATGCCCGGATTGGTCAGGGAGTTTTTTCACAAGCGGGAGATAAATTTGCTTACTACGAAACAAAGGAAGACCTTGATATTTATGATTTCGATCGCTGCACAGGTATATTTTCAAATCGCATTCATATAGATATTAATGATTCTTCAAATGCAGCCGGTGCAGCTTTTTCTCCCTCAGGTCGTTTTTTATATGTATCAAGTTCAACCTATATGTACCAGTTTGACATGTGGGCAGCTGATGTGGAATTAAGCAAAACGACCATTGCAGTTTGGGATAGTTTTTATTCGCCATGGCAACCTTTCGCGACAACGTATTATCTTTCTCAGTTAGCTCCAGATGGGAAAATCTATGTTAGTTGTGGTAACAGCACAAGAGCCATGCATGTAATAAACTATCCGGACAGTCTGGGTACAGCATGCGATTTTTGCCAGCATTGTATTTCATTACGGGGATATAATGCATTTACGGTCCCCAATCATCCCAATTATTTCCTTGGAGCTGACAGCACTTCGGTATGCGATACCCTTCATATTGGAATTAGCAGTATAGAAAATGAGGAAGAGACTGTTAATTTATTTCCTAATCCTGTAGAGAATCTTTTTTATCTTTCTTTTAAAGCATCCGACAAGCCTAAGAATATTCTGCTGTATAATTCAGTGGGAGAAATCATGAATATTAATTTTTCCTTTTTGAAGGACGAATATTTACAAATTGATTCAAAAGAGCTTTCATCGGGGATGTATTATATAAAGCTATATTTCCAAAATCGGACAGTTACAAAACGGTTTGTTAAGATTTAAATGCAGAATTAGAGCCGCCTTCTTAGTTCTTTGGCTGATAAATTTATATTACGAATTACAAATTACGAGGGCTATCGTAGTTGAATTTCTCTTGGATTGTTTGGCCTTGTATGTATGTTAGGCGAAGTCTCCAAGACTTCGTCATAAGAGTGAGTGCGTTTGGCGATGTCTGCGCGACTTCGTCTACCAGCCCAATTATTTAATTCAACTCTCATTTTCGTACATTCGCCACTAAGTTTGCCTATTCACATAAATACCCCTTGCATAATTGACCCGAATGAATACATTGGTTGCGTCTAATCCATAAATCATGAAAAAAATCTACTCACTATTCATTTTATTGTCATTGTTTTGCATAACGACGAATGCACAATTAACAGGGATAAGTCCCGATAGCGCACTCGTAGGTTTGCAAAGCCTGACCACCACAATAACATCAAATAATCAATTTGTTGTTATGGCTACTCAATCAGGAAATTTAGAAGAAGCCTATTTGTATAAAGGCACCAGTAGAATTGATCTTTTCTCTTATCAAAACTGGACTTTTAATGCAACAGTAACAGACCCTAACACATGTGACATTACAGGTATTAACATCCCGGTTAATGCAGATACAGGTTTGTATAGCCTTGTTGTTAAAACTCACGATATGTTTGGTCAGATAGACTGGACTGATACTTTGCCGAATTCATTCACTGTTCTTCCTCCTGATGCTTATATTCAGGGTAACATTTATGAAGACATTAATCTGAATAAACAAAGAGATGCCGGTGAGCCAAGAATTTCCAATTCATATGCAGGTGTTATCCAGATAAATGGTTTACATCAGAACTATGCTGCGGATGCTTCCGGTAATTATTCAATACCGGTTATTAATGGTACTTATACTGTCGACTGGACTGCAAATGAAAAATTATATCTTTCAACGGACTCTAACACTTATACGGTAACTGTAAATAATTCGAATGTAACCGGACTGGATTTTGGTTTGAGGCGGGCAATTACGGCTATAGCCCCAACACAAAGCATTCCTGGAAGAACCGTGAGCTTTACCGCAACAACAAGAGGTTTATTTACCGGTACAGGTCAGGGAAATATTTCATCTATCAGAGTCGGAAATTATAATGCAGTTTCCGGATCAATACAAATTGTAGACAGTAACACGGTTACATTCAATGTTAGCTTACCTGTTAATGCAACATCAGGGTTACGCAACTTGAGAATCATTCTAAATGGAGCAGGAGGTACGCATTACCTCTATAATTGTTTTACCATTATACCATACGACGCTTTTCTTCAGGGAAATGTTTATTTCGACGCAAACGGTAATGGTTTACGTGATACTCTTGAAGCAGGACTTCCGAATCAGCGCATAAAAATTCTTCCTGATTCCGGTTATGGATTCTCGGGTCTCACTGGCGACTATTCAATCGGTGTTTTAAACGGAAATCATACAGTATCTTGGAATCCAACAATACCGACAACCTTCGTGTTATCATCAGATAGCGCATCGTTTACTGTGAATAATACCGGCAATCTTGGCGGATTAGATTTCGGATTAACGACGACAAATCCGGATTATTCTTGCGATGTATCATTGACAGGGGGTTTCCCAAGATGTAATTCGAATGTCTGGTATTATTTAACTTATGAGAATAAGAGTAACATACCATTTAATGGAACGGCTTATTTCATAAAGGATCCGAATACGACATATTTCTGGTCACCGGTTACTCCATCCGGCTTCAGCGGAGATACAATCTTCTGGACCTTTACAAATCTTCAACCGTTCACTCCGCAAACTATTCGAATCACAATTTCAGTTCCGGGTGCAGGAACGATGAATTATAAAGCAGCAATGTATTCTGTTGATGGTTCCGGAAATGTTCAGTTCACCGATCAGGAGACCGGCACACAGTTTATCCGTTGTGCATTTGATCCGAATGACAAGTCAGTCACACCTGAAGGAGTCGGCCCTGAACATTATACATTAATCGGCGACTGGCTCGAATATCTCATTCGATTCCAGAATACAGGAAACGATACGGCATTTAATGTAACAATCTATGACCACTTAAGCGGCGATCTGGATCTGAGCACTTTCGAGTTGCTTGCAAGCAGTCACCCTTGTGCAACAGAAATCAAGCAAGACGGCCAGGCTTCTTATACATTCGCAAATATTTTATTGCCTGACAGCAATGTCGATGAACAGAACAGTCATGGTTTTATTAAGTATCGTATCAAAGCGAAATCAACGACAGCCGATTTCACGACGATAGAAAACACTGCATTCATTGTCTTCGATTCGAATGCGCCGATTGTGACAAATACAACAAACAATCTGATGGTGTTTATGATTCCGGTCGGATTAAGCGAAGCCGTAAAAGAATCGGGTCAATCAATTGTATATCCGAATCCGTTCTCCGAAACAGCCATACTTGTTTTCAAGAACGAGAATCATTCGGCAACACGACTTGAAATCAGAAATGCATTGGGACAACTCATGCGAAGTGATAAAACGAGCGGTGATCAGTTTATCATTCGTAAAAATAATCTGACTTCGGGAGTTTATTTCTATCGTTTGTTGAATGCAGATGGAAGTGAGAATTCTGCGGGTAAGTTTATTGTGAAATAATAACACCGAATAAACAAATCAGGCGTGATTTAACAGAGATGTTAGTCACGCCTTTTTTATTTTCAATTATTTTTAATTGATCAGAATGAAGTATTTTAAACCTGCATCCAGGATCAGCGGTAATCTGCGTTCCGGAATTCTTCTTTCAGCCCACGAAAATTCAATCAGCGATAATCTGCGCGAAACAAACCCACTGCATTTAGTGTTAAAACGAACTTCATTCCATTTCATTTACCGGATTTGCAGATTTTGAGGTTTCAGAATTCCTCAAAAACACCCTAAAACTCCTGTTGTAAGGGCCTTGCAGAGATTTTTTACATAGGATACAACACTTTTTATAACTTTCTTACAGTTTTCACGTTCAAAACTGCTCAGGTAGAATTAAAGTGCTCAAAAGACTCGTTTTATATTTATTATTAATGCCTTTGGCAGGTTTTTCACAGACCAAGAAGGAACTGGAGAAAAAACAGGCTCAGATTCAGAAGGATATTGAATATACCAACCAGCTTTTGAATCTTACTAAAAAGAGCAAGACGAATTCCATGAATCAGCTTGTCACTTTAAATAAGAAGATCAGCTACAGGCATGAATTGATTGGTACAATAAGCAGCGAAATAAATGTTGTCGATAAAGAAATAAATTACGTTTCTACAAATATCGATTCGCTAAACAGTTCATTGGAAAAGCTGAAGAAGCAGTATTCTTCTATGCTTTATTTCGCTTACAAAAATCAGTCGGTTTACTCAAAGATCATGTTCGTCTTTTCGGCCGACGGAATGAACCAGGCATTTAAGCGAATGTTATATCTGAAGCAGCTGAGTGATTACCGATTGCACCAGCGTGACCTGTTGGTGGCTGTGCAGGATTCACTGAATGGAAAGAAGACAAAGCTTGTTGTTGTGAAGGAGGACAAAAGCAAACTTCTTTCAAAGCAGGAGAAGCAGGTCAAGCAACTTGATAATGAGAAAAAAGAGCAGGTAGTATTGTTGAATAATCTCGCTTCGAAAGAAAAGAAACTGCGAAACGAATTAAAAGAAAAACAAAAAGCCCAGCAGCAATTAGCCAATAAGATAGAGAGCATTATTAAAAAAGAAATTGAAGCGGCACGTAAAGCTGATAAGAAGAAAAATAATTCATCGGCTTCTGCTAACAAGTCGACAAAGAAAATTGATAATACAAACTCCGCTTCGGTACTCTCTAATACACCTGAGGCATATAAGCTGAGCACGGCATTTGAGAATAACAAAGGAATATTACCGTGGCCGGTTGAAAAGGGTTTTATAAGTAGTTCATTCGGTCGTCGTGTTCACCCTGTGTGGAAAGATGTAATGATTAACAATAACGGAGTGGACATAAATTCGTCGAAAGGTTCAAAGGCAAGGGCGATTTTCGAAGGAAAGGTAATACAGGTTATTGTGGTATTAGACCATTATGCGGTTCTTGTCCAGCATGGCGAGTATTTCACCTTGTATTCAAACCTGGAGCAGGTATTCGTTAAACGCGATGATAAAGTGATCACCAAACAGCCTATCGGCCTCATACAAACCAATGAAAGCGATGGGAAAACCGAGCTTCATCTGGAAATCTGGCGGGGGGGCAGTAAGATGGACCCGGAGGCCTGGATTGCCGCGAGGTAAACCGGATCCATCTGTCAGTTCCGAAAAAGTTTGTACTTTGTTGTGGTTTTAATCAAACAGAAAATACAATGACTCTCTCAATATTGCTTGGGTTCCTCGGCGGACTTGGTACCGGAGAAATTATCATACTCGTTTTAGTAATCCTTCTTCTTTTTGGAGCGAAAAGGATACCCGATCTTGCGCGTGGTCTCGGGAAGGGGATCAAAGAATTCAAGGATGCACGGAATGGCGTGGATTCTGAGAAGCAGGAGAATAAGGATAAATTGTAGTTCTTTTATCATTCGGGTTTCTTGTTTTTATTTCGAAGAACGGATTCGTTCAATCATTTCAATTGATATTTTTTCACAGTGAGGTTCAAGCTCCTTGTGGTCTTGTTTCTCCAGAGCTTTCTGGTGCTTTTTGCCTTTCTGCACACTTATGAAGAAAACCTCTTCAAGCGGCTGCTGTTCCATTCTCAATGCCTGATCAATAAATATCCAGCCGACCTTTCGCTTGTTATTCTTCAGATATAGCGTGGCTATTTTGTTCAGGTGAGGTGTTATCTCATCGTTTCCCATAAACTATTGCATTACTTTTTTAAAATAGTTGTAAATCATGGCGGCAAATGTTCCTTCTATCGCCTTCTCCACCCATGTCGAATCCCTTCCGTCAACGGCGATAGCTGTAATATCTACCCTTGTCAGATGGTTCTCAATGCTGGTTATTTCGATGATCAATTGCTTTGCCGATCGCAACCAGTTACCTTTTCTGTAGGCCAGAATTACCGGGTTAGGTGTTGGCATCGTTTTCACCTCGAATCCTCGTCGTTTCAGACAATCTTTCAGCGGTGGCAAAACACTGGGCATAGATAGCCCGAGAAGCGTTGTTTCCATTTTTACGCATTTAATTGTTACACCGGTAACATTACTGTTACCGCTTTATCGGTAAAGTCAGACGAGAGATGTTCCGCCGAAACGGATGAATTATTATTAGACGTATGCAAAATACCTCGTACTTGGCATAGAGTCCATTTAATTCGGTTAAGCAGGTTGTGAGTAGTGGGGATGAGGTGTTTTTCAGGGCGAAGAAATATTTCGAAAATGCCGAAACAGTCGAAAAATGGAAATATGCCAACCCCCAACCCGCAACCAATTCTTAAACTACTCTCCAAGCCAGCATTTTCCCCAACCCGAAACCCGCAACCCGAAACCAATTCTTAAACCACCCCCGAGCCAGCATCCCCCCAACCCGCAACCCAAAACCCGAAACCATTTCCGAACACGCCCCGAGCCAGCACCCCCCAACCCGAAACCCGAAACCCG
>CAZAON010000272.1:0-8858 GCA_964486655.1 uncultured Flavobacteriales bacterium | reverse complement strand
CGCTGGCTGAAAAACTCACCCCCCCCGCAGTCATGCTGTCGTTGATACTCACATGTTGCCTGTTACTGAATAATCCCGTGCACCTGTCAAAATCATAAACATCGAAATCCTCATAATTTGAAGGCTCATAGCGGGCGAAGCGAGTGCCATCCCTGGAGAAAACCGATTGACCGGTAGATCCGGTAAGATAAACAGGTCCGATATGTTGTTGCTGAGCTGATGCAATACCAGATGGAGTGACCAATATAGAATAAAACAAATCTGAATTAAATTTATGAACTACAATCCACCAGTCACGGCCGTTGGCATGCCTCACCCCTGTAAACTGACCGAGAGATATAGTGTCTGACAATGCAACAGAATTTTTCTGTACCACTGCTCCATCTCCATTATTTGCAAGCATGTTAATTTTAGAATATAATAATTTTATAGGCTGAATCCAGTTTCCAAAATACTCTGCCGTTGCATGAAACAAATAATATTGATTTGTATCGGCGGGATCAGTAACAATAATATTTCCCTGAAGAATGGGCAATCCATCAGTACGGTAATTATCAGTAAATGCACCCGGATTTAAATTCTTCCCATTAGCCATTGTATCATTTGCCCGGTTCATTATAAAGTCGCCGTTTGAGGCGAAAAGTAAACTTCCAGTTGCATCACTGATCCATGCTCCAGTCGCATTGAAATTCATCGGTCTATTTGTATACACAGGACTTATTGGCGAAATTGAAAAATCTATTGTAGTTCCACCCCAAGGCTGAGGGGAAGCGTTATCATAACCAAAAAGCCAGAGATTTTCCTGGCTATGGACAGGGAGTTCCCAAAGTAAAAACAAAATAATTACAGATGCTATAAACACATTCATTGATATTTAATATTAAATAATCCGAATCTGAAATTATTTGGTATTTGACGAAAATAATTTCAGACACGGTATAATTCACTAATGACATTTAATTCAGCTGTACTATTTAATGATATTAAGCTTACCTGTGAACAACATCTTTCCATCAGAAGATAATTTAACGAAATAAATTCCATTCTGTAAAAATGAACAGTTCATTTCAACTGAAGAACTCTTATTAGTTACCGTTCTCGTCGACACTGTCTTCCCGGTCATATCGATTATTTCAAGTAAACCCTTTTCGTACTCTTCAAGGGAATAAACAACAGTTAATAGGCCAGTTGTTGGATTTGGAAATAATCCAATTTCACCCTGAGAATTATTAGGCTTACGACGTAATAATACACCACTTTGCGTACAGGTAATATCGTCATTCCATTCTATCGTAGGGTCAATTAATGCATATAAACCACGTGCCTTATACACCGCCATTCCACCCTGAATCGGACATTGATTTGCAATATCAAGCAAAGAAGTAATTTTGACAGATGAAAGGTTTGAATTTCCTTTTACAATTGAAGAATAATAAATGTCGTTTAATTCTTTTTCATTTTGCATCATTAGTTCAGAGACATTTAAACTATTATTTTGGTTCTTTGCAATATCGATTTTCTGCTCTTTGATTATGTTAATCTGAGTAAGCAAAGCTTCATTTAGAACCTTAAGATGCCGGATTTCATTTCTAAGTCCGTAATTATTAGCAATTAAAATTCCCTTTTGTATGATTGATATAGAGCTTTCAGATATAAGACTGTCGTTGGTTTTAATCGTATCAAGCATTTCTTCTATCGTGAATAAATTATTAACTATGTCCTGATAGTCGATTCCGTAATTGAAGAATTCCTCATTTTTCAATTTTAAATCTTTCAATTCACCAAGTATCCCAGTCATATTAGAAATATAGAAATCATTATATACTGAATCCGTATCACGCATGATATAATTATCCGCTAACAATTCATACAGATATTTTTCCAAATCTTTCCGTACTTCTGAATCGTATTCTTCTGTATGAATCTGTCCTTCTGCAATTTTCTTGAGGAATGCAGATTTTTCCTGATCACCACCACCACCACCGTAATTACAAACTATATCAGGAGAGTAACAATCGAAGTTATGTCCAGATGCTAAATTGAACCAACCATTTGGGAATGATGTCGGAGGCCACATTTCTGGTTGAGTAGAATTATCAACATCAAAGGGAGAGAGGAAAAAATATTGACCATTTTCATTTAGTGCCCCTAACGTTGCATACGTACCCCAAAGTGGCCATTGATTTCCTTTCAATTTTTGTGGATCAATAATAGCCGATTTCGATAAATGTAATCCAATGTCGTTGTTTAAAACAACGTTGCCTTTCAAATCGGTACTCGGATTTCCCCCCAAAAAGTAAATTCCGTTACGTGGACCATCCATATAATTACATTCTATAGTTTGTTTCTTACACATGGAAGAAAGAATGCCCGACTGGAAAGCAGATGAATTTCCAAATTGATTTGCGGAAAATGTTTCATTACACATAATAGTAGAATTATATGTAGCACCAAGTCCTATCCCATAAAGATTATTTACAGGATTATTAAATTCGACATAATTATGTTTAACGACATAATCAGAAGTACCTTTTAAAACAATTCCTGAAACCCCAAAATCATATAGGTAGATGTAGTTATCTGAAATAAGTACATCATTATTGATTATTCCCATTTCATTAGCAGAAATTCCTATGCCTTGTCCAGGTCCTAATAATCCCAAATCAATATAGTTATCCTGAATATGTTTTATGTATGAATAATCGTTTTGATTTAACCATACACCAAAATCTTTGCATTGAATGTGATTACTGTAAACTTCTATGTTGATTTCGTTAGAAAGATCAATACGAATTCCATTGTCTATTCTTTGCATTTCATTTCCTTTGATAAATGAATTAACGAGTCCTTTAGTATATATGCCATATTTACAATCAAGGAAATTCGGTGATTGAAAATATCCAGGCCCTGTTACATTTAATCCATGATATGACGTTGCATCAGAGTAAATCGCACTACCGTCAAATCCATTTCCATAATGAGTATCTGGTCGTATGTTTCTAAACCACAAATTAGTGATGTTACAATCTGAATTAAACAACTGCACTCCTGTGTTGTGATTGTATATATTATTTCCTGTTACTGGCCACAAATTAAATGAAGCATCATGAATCTCCAATGCAGCATAGGATTTCGTACCGATTGAAGGTGATTGACCGGTAAATGATCCTACAAGAGGTCCGCTGCAATCAAAAGTATTTCCAGAAAGGGTTATTCCAACATTGTTATATCCACTCTGCATAGGCACGAAAATGCTGACAAAATTTTTATCGAAACGCGTATCAGAAGCACCGACTGCAGCTCCATCATACAAATAGACTGCATATTGTGCGTCATTAATTGTCGAATTTGAGATATCTGCAAAAGATTGAGCATCGACAAAAATACCCTTCCACATCTTACTACAACCTTCAAGCGTACTCAAGTGTATTCGAAGAGTACTTTGATTTTGAACAATTATCTGCGCACCGGGTTCTAATTTTATTGTGGCATTTGTAAATACAAAATTCTGGTCGACAATAAATAGCCCTTGGATATCAATGGATCCGGATAATACACTTCCATAAGTCCCTGAGTGTTCCCCGTCAGGAATTATTGTTGTTCCACCACAGCATGGTGGAGAAAGTACGACATCAAGTGTTTCCTGAGAAAATAATCCTTGATCAATTACCGTATGAGTTATCGTATACGTTCCTGGCGGAACTCCTGGCCACGTTGTGCCGAAGTTATCTGTGTAAGGTGAATAGTAATCCCATGATGTGGATAATGCTCCATTCGTAGGCGTAGCTCGGTTATCTCCCCAATTCCATATATGCACAGCTGTTGGGGAAGTATTATTTCCATTAACTTGGATTTCACCAGTACATGGAACTTGGTGCCATGAAAAAGATGCGTTGATACTCGGTTGACCGGGACATCCATTAAAGAAAACATGATATCCTTGTGTCCAAGGAGAAGTTGGCAGGGGAGAGCCATTCAAATAAACATCCGAATAATATTGACCAACCGTAGGAGATACGACCCACGCTAAAAATGAATATTGATTTATTGGTCTCGCTGGAATATTAGAATAAGTAAAATTGATTACAAAAAAATCATATGGTGGGGAAACATTTGCTCCAGGAGGCGAGAAAACAATATCAAAATCGGTCATATCATATGTTACCCCAGTACCAGAATCAAAGAAATAATTTAACGTGGTACCAAGATTTGTTGCCGAAGTTAATGGAAAAGGTGACCATATATTAGCAATTATATTTCCTGGACCCGGCGCATCTATAAAATTCGGATGCACAAAACCCACTCGAATACGATTGACATTTTGCATTATAGTGTGACACTCTAGCCGCATTGGAACAGTTCCTCCAACCTGGCAATCACTATTACCAAACATTATCATTGGGCATCCTCGCATTACCGTAACACATGCGCTCGAAGTATAATCTGTCCCAAGCGCGTGCAAAACGACGGTATTAGTCAAATTCGGATCAGGACAATCGCCAAACTGGTTATATTCTCCTGTAATTGTATAAGTTGTACATCCAACAGGAAAGTTATTCAATATTGTTGGGTGATTTGGGAAAGGATTTGGTCCCACCACACTAAAATTAATTGGTAAATAATCGTCCACAGAAATATTCTGTGGGGCTGATGTATTATTACAGATCTCTATATAGAATTTTAACGGATGCCCAGCATAAGTATTTGTTATACTTGCTGTTTTATTAATAGAAAACAGGTTGCAATTGACATCGGTTAGATTAAAGGAAGCTGTGCTAGTACATCCTCTTGCATCAGTTGCAACTACAGAATACGGTCCTGAACATTGTTGTGTCAAATCTTCGCTGCTGGCCGAATTTGACCATAGGAATGTAAATGGGTTGGCGCAACCGTTGGTTGTTATATCGATTGAACCATTACATTGTCCGGTACACGGATTTTGAATTGTCGAAGTAATAACCGGAGTACAATTAATTGAAATATCATCAACAAAGACATATGAATTATTCACAGCAGGTGTCACTATAATAAAATTAGCATCTTCTGGCCCTCCTGAATTATAAGTAAAACTAACTTGATAGAAATTCCATCCGTTATTTGCACCCGAGCTCGTAGTCACCAATTGTGAAGCAAATTGTATAGCCCTGAAATTAGGTGAAGAACAAGTATTCATTGCTCCTGACAAATCTGTTAATGCTGGCATTGGACATGGCTGGTTTTGAGTTCCATAAAATAACAGGGTAAAGTCACAGGCACTTACAGATTGCGTTCTTGCCCAAAATTGCAGGGTATAATTTTGATTATGGATCAAAGGTGAACATAAAGGCAAATAAATCCCTTCGCGATTAGTTGAAAATCCTGCTAAACCTGCATAATGAGCATTTGGCAATCCGTTGTGTGAAGGGAATACAGGAGAATTAGGCGCACAACCAAATGGAAAATTACTAAAGAACGGAGCGAAATCCGGCATTGGCCACATTACCCATTGTCCATTCCTTTGGCCGTATAAATCTGTTGAATTTCCTGATGAGGTAATAGCAAAATTATTATATGGACTTAAAAAATCGTTATTAATATCTTCAAAATCACCATGATCAACATAATTACAATTTGCACTACAATCTGCTGCAGGATAAACAAGAATAAAAATATATGTAAAACTTCCTCTTAAATTATTTGATCCGATGGGTATATATCTAAGAACCGCCCAACCAGTATAACCCGGTGAAGGTAAATAGGTAAATGAAGTTGCGCCTGTTGTAATTGTACCTCCTCCAACTACTGGAATCAAACAATCGTATGCTGCCGGATTTCCGGAACCGCTACTTTCATCTTCGTCATTGAATAAAAAATCATTTATTGTTATTGATGTTCCGCCTTGTGTACATGTATAAAAATTGGATGTCCCAGAATAAAACACATCATCAGCACCTGCAACTCTTGAACCGCACGTTGTATAATTTGTAAAATATGTTCCCAGATTTGTTGCACTTGATCCGTAAGTGTTAGTCACGTGATAATTTAAATCGCATAAAATGTTTACTTCATCCTGCGTCGGCCTTCTCACAACTGTTCCTGCTCCTATCGATGGTTGCATTATATATTGTGTGAATGGCGGGCATGTCGGGTCTAAATGACTGAAACTTGATCCTTGCTGGTAAGATGTAGGGGCAAAAACCGGTAAGTTACTCGCACCATTAATTCCCATATATCTAAGCGTTGCACAGCCGACATTTAACGGCACACCACTGTATTGCATATTAGCACAACTCGATTGATTGTTTAGCATTGGCGATCCGCCCGAATTAAGAAATAGATCAAATCGCGATCTGTAATTACCATTGAATCCCGCACCCGTACCGTCGGTTAAGGAATTAAATCCTAAAGCATGCATAGACTCATGCAAGACAACCTGATATAAATCTATTAACGCACCTGTAGGAAAAGAGGTTAAATCCGTATGAAAAGTAGAAGTTGGGAAATTTGCAAAATTGAATTCAATTTGACCATGATAAAATAACGGGCTATATACAACACTATATGCATCCCATGAACTTATTCCAGAATTAATTGTTCTATATACTTCACCATCATAAACTCCAAAGTTGGAAGTATTTCCCGGTATATTCATATAATATGACGACGCTTGCGCAATAATTCCAGGACTTGCAAAACTAAATCCTTGAGAGATCTCTATATTGACATAGGGGTTATTTTGATTATTCGCTCCGGTATATGGATTATTTGCCGGAATAATTAATTGAGATATGTCTGAAAAAACCTGACAAACCACAGCACGCATATTTGCGCCATTTACATTATTATTAAATCCCGAACCTGATGGATCGGTGAAATCAAGGAAAAAAAATCCTGCATTACAGGTATTAATTCCTGTCAAATTAGCTCCTTGATTACTGTGTGCTTTTAATTTCGAAGCTGTAAAACTTCTTCCAAATCTGTCAAAAGCAATTACTTGATCACTTATCGATCCATTTGATGCTAATTGACAATATATATTAATTGGCATCGAAATACACATCATTAAAAACAATAGAAACATTATTGGTATTTGCTTTTTTTTCATCTTTATGAATTTATAAATCGTTAAAACTAAAACTTATATCGTGATTTTATTTATTGTCCATTTCAAACCGTCAAAAATTCTTAACAGATGAATCCCATTGCCCAACTCTACATCAATTATTTCGTTGTAAGATTTTATCGTTTTTTCTAATCTGCCGGAATAGTCATAAATCAAAATTTGCTTTTCATGGCTTTCCGCACTTCTAAAGTTGATTAAAAGATGATTTTCTTTAACGATGATCGAATATTGAACTTTAGATATGGAAATAATATCTGTAATGACGCTTATTACAACGGAATCGATCTGTGTACAACCATTTGCATCTGTAATTGAAAAAATATATGTACCTGCAGAAAGATTCGATCTGTTAAACCCGTTGAAGTTGTCTGCCCAGGTGCAGCTGAACGGGCCATTACCATTGTTTACAACAATATTAATTGCTCCATTGTTATTAATAGAGTCTGTGGAATTCTGCATTTGCACAGAGTATTCCATGCATGTTACAGGAGTGGGAGCAGAATTAAATACGGGTACACATATCACGCCTGTAGTTGCCACACAAAAAGTGAAACGTGTATCGACTAAATTACTCTGTCCGCTGAATTGCAAATAAATCGTATGACTGCCAACATTACTAATAGTTTGCATATTACTCGCCCCAGCAGGAACCGTAAAACATCCAATTGGCATTAGCATTGAACAGGTATCACCAAGCCAAACACTCAAATGTAAAGTATCTGAATTCTCTATCCGAATTGTTATATCACAGTTAACTTGGCATTTGTACCAAACATCTTTACCCGAAATGGCAACATTTGATGTGTATCCCATGCAAGAATTCGGAATCGTTGGATAAGGAAAATTAGGTGCCGCGAAATCAGTAGAGTCGATAAATCCGATATGGATACTGCCATCAAAGCACATTGTAGTAATCGAACCAGGTGGAAGCATTCCGATATCATGTGCAGATAGGCATGAATCATTTGAAACTTGAGCATTACAAAAACAGTTTATATGAATTAATACAATTACGAATAATTTATTCATACAAAGAATTTTTGGCACTTTTATAAATTATATCCAAGCGATGTCTGGTAAAAATAATCCGGATAACTTAATAGCATAGAATGATATAGCATAGAATGATATTTAAGAAACTCTCAAAAAGCTTTTGCAATACTTAAACAAACCTATAGAAAAATATTTTAATTTTCATATGGAAAACAAAATTATTTTTTAATCGGGCTGGTTTCAAACCGAACGTATTCGATTCGTAACTATGTTACTAATTACAACCAACAATACTTTGATAAAATATTAATTTTAAGCTTTTTATAAATGTCGAGAAATTTAATATTATTATTTATATAAGATTGAATATTAATAAAATAGATCAAGTATAAGTTAAGTCCCGTCCGGACCGCTTTTGAGTTTCAAAACTCACACAACGCTCTGAGATTCAGAGCGTTTCTTGTTTTCGCCAGGTTGCTTTTCCAAGTTCATGTCGAAGTGTTTAGAAAGGACAGCGCCCATATTCGTCCATTTTAATTGTTGTTTGTCTTTTGATTTTTCATTGTCGAAGTGTTATAGGGTTAAACCTATTTAAAGAATTTTCACCGCTTTTGTTTTGTTCTTTTATTCGATCGAATTAGTCGGAGGTAAATAAAATATGGGATCACAGCGAAAATCAAATAGGTAGTTGTTAAATTGAAATAATAGACCCAAGCGGGAACCTCTTTAAGATAATCACTTTTAAAAGGTATCAATTTGTCAC
>CAZAON010000271.1:0-4810 GCA_964486655.1 uncultured Flavobacteriales bacterium | reverse complement strand
TATCGCCCCAGATGTCGTAAGCGAATTTTTTAATACCCACAATTCCTGCAACGACGGGACCGGTATGACATCCAATGCGAATTTCAAAAAAAGGTTTACCTTCCTCTTCACGCTTTTTTCTTTCCATTAGCATAAACTCACAGATTTCCAATGCGGCAAGAACAGTATCCACTGCATTGGTGTTGTTCGGAACAGGCAATCCGCCGGCACACATGTATGAATCTCCTATAGTCTTAATTTTTTCAAGATTATGTTTTGTTATAATTTTATCAAAAGCGCTGTAGCAATAGTGTATTTCCTCTACCAATTCCCTGGGAGATAAATTCTCACTTGCACGGGTAAAGTTCTTGAAGTCGGTGAACATTACTGTCGCCTGAGCAATCAGTTTTGCATCAGCATGACCTGATTGTTTCAGTTCGCGTGCTGTCTCTTCCGGCAAAATATTAAGCAATAATTCATCGCTTCTTTTCTTGCCGCTATAAACGGAATAAACGAGAGCCAGCAACAAAAGCAAGCCTCCCGCTGCGGCGAATAAACCTATACGCTGTTTCTGCGTCCTTTCGTTAAGCACAGTTTCTTTTTTGGAAAATTCAAGGCTGTCGGAAAGCAGCTTCCGTCCATATTCATACCGCATCGTTTGCTGCACAAGTTGCCGCGTATTATTTTCACTAACAATTGTATCGCGCATCTGTACATAGCGAAGCTGATCTTCCAGTGCCTCTTTATACTTTCCCAACTTACCATAAATTTCACTTCTCAGCTTATAGCTACTGTAAAGTGACTGACGAAATCCCTTTGTCTCAGCAATCTGAATACCCAGATTGATATCTTTCAGCGCCTCGTTCAGATGACCCTGTTTAAAAAGAACTCCGGCAATTTTTTCATAAACCTCCTGTTGACCCTCGAAATGGTTTATGGACTTGCGGATTTGAAGCGAACGATTGTAATAATATAAGGCAGAGTCAAACTGCTCTCTTTTTTCAAAGACCTCACCAATATTTTGTAACATCCATGCCATGGCGCCTTCGGCATCATTCATGTCGGGCTTTTGCATTTCCGACAAAGATTGCCCGTAGTACCAGAGGGATGAATCGAGATCATCTTCGATGCGGGTGCCGATATTTCCCAGTTCAAGGGCGATGAAGTAGGTTATTCCCATTTCTCTTGCCACAGTGAGTGCCTTTCGATAATAATGAATTGCATCTTTCCCGTATCCCTGATCAGAGTAACTACCGGCTATTGCTTCCAGGGCTATGCATTCCATTTGCTTATCGCCAATGCGCTGGGCAATTTCAAGGTTTTTCATCAGCAGTTTCATTTGCTCACCTACATCTCCTAAAAGTTTGTACGCACTTGCTATTGATGTATTGATTCTTATCCGCACCCTCTCAGCAATAGAGTCACTCAAAATTCCCGTCCTTTGCAAGCTGTCGGCCATGTAAAGCACTTGTTTACCCGTATTGAGCGCGTCCTGCGGATCTGATCTTAATAATTCGTTACACAAGCGACTACCGTTTTTTATGTATTCTATATAGTCCCTGCTTTGCTCAAATGCCTTTCTTAATGAATCCGCCTTAGATGGTATTTGACCGTAGAGAAAATTGGAAATGGTGACGAAAAAAATTAATATATAAAAAGACAATCTGCGCTTATCTCGCTTTGAACAATGCGAAATTGCCGTTATCAAGAATTTAAATAAGCCTCCCTTTATTTTCATTTCGTTTTAGAATGATTTTAACAGGAACAGGGTCGGTAACTAATATACAGTATCTTCTTCAAGATTATGCGAATACTTTTTTCCGCAAAACATTAATTTTTAAATACACGCAACGGTTGTTTCAAGGGACAATATCATAAATTGTATTGTCGTTATTATGCTCATTTATCCACTGAACCGTCAATTTCTAAAACCAGCTGTTAGTTATTGGGGCTTCTATTTTCAATGTCTTACAACGATTTTATGAATAGCTTTATCTGCCTGAATTATATATAAACCTTCTTGCAAGCCCCTGGTTGAAATATTTTCTGTATTACTTGCATGTAACACGATTTGGCCGTAAACATTCAGTACAGCAATATCTTTAATAGTCTTAGAGAATTTTACAATTTCATTTGCGGGGTTGGGATACACAGTAATTGTGTTAGTTGCATTCGGTTCCTTAATTCCTGTCGAAAGATTAATTGAAATCGGACCTATATAGCTTTTGGCAACCACAACATGGTCAATCCACATGTCATTTTGTGTCGGATACAAATTATTTTGTGTCGCATAGTTTTTGAGCCATAGGTAATTAAAAACTACATTAGAGTTGCTTCTCCATCTAAAACCTTCAAAGGGAGTTCCGGTGCCCTCTACAAAGGTTGCTTCGTTCCAGGTTCCCGTTGGAAATCCTTTACCATAATAGCCAATCAAATTTCCATTAATCCATAATTTCAATTCACCGGTGCTGTCAGATACAGGATTATTAAGTTTAATCATTATTTCAATACAATTCCATGAATCCATGTTAATGATATCGTTTGATCCTAAACTATTAAACTCATTCCCAAAATATTTGCCTGTGTTGGGTGCTGAAATAAGTGGTTTCATTCCCATCCAGTAGTTGTAGAAACCAAATTGAGAAGTAGTAACCGCACTTTGATTGGCCGAACCTCGAATTTCTGTGCCAACAATAAAGGCCGAATCGCCGCTTACAGGAATACTCCTTCCCGGATAAACACAAGTCCAGCAGCTATGAGATGGGTCGGTTCCTCCAGCCCAAACTCCTGAATGATGAAAGGTATGTCCGCTGTTATATTTGATATAATACCTTACAAAAACTGAATCTGAAATTGCTGTTGGAAGATCTATTCTAATATTGGCATCTTCCATTGTGTCATTGGAAGCATTACTATGTTCCACTGTGGTCAACTTGAGAGATTGGAGTCCATGACTTACAGCCGGCACAGAGGTGTCAAGATTAATTCTTGACAAAGAAGTTAATGTTTGATAGCCTGGTGTAGATAGCATAATCGGAACAGTTGATTGCTCAAACATTTCTGTGAATATCACATTCGGGTCATTGCCAATTAAACTGTCAAAAGGATAAGCATTTGCAATTTGTGCTTTCAAATTACCATATGATGTAATTGCAAAAAGGACTGTCAGTATAACCGAAGTGTATGAATTTGCTTTGCTATGCATGTATTTTTTGTCTTAAGATTAAATATCGATCGTCAAAGCGTGACCGCCAACGTCAATTCGTGTAAACTCTAAAAATAATAAATATTATCAATCCCATATCACGTGTAAGTCAGAATAGGATGTGGATAAATGTTTCATTTTATAAACAGCCGCATTGCGACACAGTGAATAAGATCGAAAAAACAGTTTTTGTAGAGTATAATGATTTTTTGAAGTCGATTTGGTTCATGACCCACCGAAATTAATTTATTTTTCGAGATACTAAGTTTATAGCCTTCAACGATATTTGCGTTCTCACGTCCTTTCAGCCGCTCAAATACTTTGGGATTGTTCGGAAGTTCGTCAGGTCTTGGTAGTCTTATTGTCGGTGGTGATTCAAGCATATTGATTTTTTTTTCGTTGTCCGAGGTTACCGCTAATATTTAGCAGATTTGCGATGGTCGGTCTTTTCAGTACAAATGTTGATGCGGAGTACAGAAGATTCGGCTATTACAAAACTGTCTGGGGGGAACGAAACCCCGTATATAGCAAATGTGCTGTTAGCGGTGATAGTTCTTTCATCCGTTTGTTTTATTGTCATCACTTATCTTATTGAAATCTTTTTCGTCTGTAAGTGTCCAAAGTTGTCTGAATACGATTTAAGCAAATTAGTAATTGTCTTAATGCTATTTGCTGAACCAATGTCAGTTATCGCTTGATAAACATTATTTCCAATTTCTGTCATGTTGCTAATAAATTGAATTTCCTTCCCCTTGTTTTTTTCATCCCAGTCCAACTTAAAGGATGACAAAAAAGTGTCTAATCTCTTTACTTCGTCCTTGTCTAACGCTTTTGAAAAATGAAACTCCAGGCTAATATCTGGAAGCAAGTAATAGAAATACTCAACGTCAAAATTCAAATTCGTTGTGCCTTTTTTATCAATACGAAATGGTCTGATGTGAGGCAATATTTGTTGAAGTGGAAAATTGTCAGTCCAACCAAAAACCACATTAAGGTTTGTAATGTCCTGTTTGTGCAATTCTAACAAGTTGGTAAAATTGTCGGAATACCAGTAAATATTAACAGGGAATGAAAATGAAGTGGGCGCAATGAAGTCAATTTTTGCGAAAACTTTATTGTCAATTAATTTTTTGTTAAGGTCTTTCATACCCACCATTAGTTGAAAGTCATACTTTTCAAATTGCCTTATGCCAGTCCCTGTTGATCCCTTGTCAAAAAGTTGCCGGCTAAGTTCCTTTCGAAATGTCGGATGCATGTCGCCCGCAAATTCGTCAAAAAACATTGTCCAGTCGTAAGCCATTTAATTGTATAATTTATTGTCTGTTGGTGCGGCAATAATATTACTGCTAACGTTTCGGGCTTGCCGCCGTGGCGGGGTTAAATTAAACATTTTCGAGTTTGCAGCATGGAAGACTTGGCGGCAAGGCTTATGCTATGTGCAGTTATATTTCTCATTCCAGGCAAACTTCGTCAATTTTTTATCATTGTCATTGCGCAGCGAAAACCAAGTTTAGCGGAAGAAGAATGTTCCGATAAAGAACCTTTGATATTTGTTCCCTTTGCCAAATTAGTTCCACCTTTATAAATTCTTTTAACCGGATAAACAGTGTCAGTATAAAGTGAAGG